>CAZYDV010000123.1:0-16361 GCA_964646405.1 uncultured Granulosicoccaceae bacterium
CCACAGCACATCGAGCTTGAACTGCAGTATATCCAGCGCACGTCGCTGAAGGGCTGCCGTATTGAAGTGGTCAAGCGTCAGCGATAAACCGTGTTCGACATCGCGATGCGCTTCCTTGATGCGGTTCTTGAAGTAGTCCAGACCCTGGCTTTCAATCCACGGGTATTTGTCGGGCCAGCTGGAAATGCGCTGTCGGTGGATGGTCGGTGCGAACATCTCGGTGAGTGATGAACAGGCCGATTCCTGCCAGCTGTGATTGCGCACAAAATTAATGTACGCGTCGACGGCAAAGCGCACACCGGGCAGGACCATTTTCTGGTCGAGTACGTCGTCGCGGTCCAGACCGGTCGCCTCGGCCAGGCGCAACCAAACCTCGATGCCACCTTCGCCTCCGTCGGTGCCATCGTGATCGAGAATGCGCTGAATCCACTGCTGGCGAATCAGTCGGTCCGGGCAGTTGGCGAGAAAATTGGCGTCTTTGCGCGGAATGCTGATCTGGTAGTAGAAGCGATTGGCTACCCAGCCTTGAATCTGTTCGCGGTTGAGTTCGCCGTTGTTCATCTTCACCTGAAACGGATGGTGAATGTGGTAGCGGTTGCCCAGCGCGCGCAGGCGTTGTTCGAATTCTTCGCGCGACCAGGGCGCTGACGGTTCAGCTGTCATAGCGAGATCTGCATGCCGTCCTCTGCCACTTCAATGTTGTGACTGGTGAGCGTTGCGCGCTCTGGCGAGTGCTCATCGAGGATCGGGTTGGTGTTGTTGATGTGAATCAGAATTTTGCGGCAACTGAGGTCTTTGAGTTCCTCGATCATGCCGCCTGGGCCGCTCTGTTGCAGATGCCCCATTTCGGATGCCAGCCTGGTGCCGGCGCCGCGGGTGCTCATCTCGTCGTTGGTCCAGGTGGTGCCATCGACCAGCAGGCAGTCGACGCTGCCCATCGCCTTGCGAGTGGTGTCCTGCAGACCGCCAAGCCCTGGAGAATAGAAAAGCTGCTTGCCGGTGTCGGTGTCGCGGATTGTTATGGCCAAGTTGTCGCCCGGGTGCGGATCGTGGCGGTGCGGTGAGTAGGGTGGAGCTTTGCTGTCGATCAGCAGCGGTTTTATCTCGATGCCGGGGACGCCGGGGATAGAAATCCAGCGTTCGTCATCGACCGGAATTTCGTTCCAGTTGACGCCGCAGTAGTGTTCGAGCATTGTGATCAGCGGAAAGCCACTGGTCAGGTCGTTGTAGACCATCTGCGTGCAGTACAGAGGCAGACGTTGATGGTGCTCGCGCAGACTGAGCAGGCCGGTGGTGTGATCGATCTGGCTGTCCATCAGCATCACTGCGGCGATGCCGGTGTCCCGAATGCCGCGGGCCGGTTGCAATGCCGGTCGCTCGCGCAATTGCTGGCCGATATCGGGGGATGCATTAACCAGCAACCAGTGGGTGTTGTTGGTGCTGACCGCGATGGAAGATTGGGTGCGAGGCTTGCAGCCGGGTTGGCCGGCACGTGCGGCTGAGCAGGTTTCGCAGTTGCAATTCCACTGCGGATAGCCGCCTCCCGCAGCGGAGCCTAGAACGAGTACGTTGAGCACGTTGGCCTTCCGGCGAGAGTGAACAGGGAAGTTCGGAGTGGCCGGTGAGGGCCACTCCTCACAGGTACTATCGGTTGTAGCAGTACATGGTGATCTCGAAACCGAGACGGATGTCCTGAACAGTAGGCTTAGTCCACATGAGGCGTTCCTCCAGTGTAGTTAACTAGTATGCTACACAGGCCTTTTGCCTGCGCTACGAGTGCCGGAATGGACCCCGGCAATTGAATGATAAAGCATCGAGGGGTCGTGGCTAGGGATAATTTCCCGCACCGCGACGATGTTTTGCAGCGGTTGGTGTGTCAAGCGTCTCTGGTGGGCGAGATGATGCCGTTGCGAATCGCCAGGTGCACAAGCTCTGCGTGGCTCTTGACCTGCAGCTTGGATTTGATCTGGGTGGTGTAGTTGGCGACGGTCTTGCTGCTGATGCAAAGTTTCTCGCCCACTTCTGCCGTGGTATGGCCCTCGGCCAGCAGGCTGAAGATTTCGAACTCGCGAGTGGAGAAGTCATCGAACGGGCGGTGCTGACCTTTCTGCCGGTTCACCGCGCGGCGGCTGGCGATGCTGTCTGCCAGAAATTCGCGGCCGCTGGCCACCGCATTGATTGCGTCAATCAGGATGCCCGGATCACTGCTTTTAGGGATATAGCCCAGCGCACCGGCCTGCAGCGCCTGCTCCACGAACACCATGTCCTCGTGCATCGAGAACATCAGGATGCGCGCATCCGGTGATCGGGCGACGATGCGCCGCGTGGTCTCCAGGCCACTCAGCCCCGGCAGTGTGATATCCATAACGACCGCGTCGGGTGCGAGCTCGCAGAACATCTGGTAGGCCTCTTCACCGCTGGATGCCTCACCAGTGATCTCAATGCCGGCCGATTGTTCGAGCAGCGATCGATAGCCTGTGCGTACAACGGCGTGATCGTCGACCAGCAGCAGTCGAATGGGTTTGTCCATGATTTGTCAGTTTGCGAAAGTGGGCTCACCGATGCTAGTGACAGCAGGTGGATAATTGGGGCTGCGCTGTTGGACGGGCAGTATACAGTCCAGCTCAAAGCCCTGACCGGGCTTTGATGAAAGACTCAGCGTGCCGTTCAATGCGCGGACGCGCTCGCGCAGTCCGCGCAGCCCATAGCCATCGGTAGCGTCCTCGATGTCAAAGCCTACGCCATCGTCCTGGTACTGCAGGCGAATCTGCTGCCCGTCAGACACCTGGCTGACTTTCACCACAACGCTGCTGGCACCGGCGTACTTGCGGGTGTTGGTCAGGCACTCCTGAGTCATTCGGTAGGTGGCGAGCGCGACGGCATCGTCACAGTAGCTAAAACTGCCCTGCACCGACAGACTGCAGAACACGTTTTCATCGATCTCGTTCCAGTCATCGACCATGTGCTGAAGCGCACTGGTCAGGCCAAATTCGTCCAGCACTGCCGGTCGCAATCGACGCATCAGACCGCGCAATACGTCGTGCAGGTGGTCGCACAGCTTCACAATGCTGATGCGGTCGTCGCCAGCCCCCGCTGGCCGATCGGTGACCGCCAGCGCCTTGATGGCGGTCAGCGACTGGCCAAATTCATCGTGCAATTCGCGCGCGAGGTGGCGTCGTTCCTGTTCCTGTGCACCGATCGCCGCGAGTCGCAGCCGGTTTTCGATCGCGTCGGCGTGCTGCAGTTTTTCGGCCAGCGAGTTGACGCGGCGCGACACAGAGCGCAATTCCGGCAGGCCGGCAATCGGCAGGCGCGTGGCATTGTCACCTTCGGCCAGTTTATCCAGTCCGGTTAGAATGGCAGTTACCGGCCGCAGCGCCAGCCGCACACACAGGTACACCAGCGCATAACTCAGCAACGCGAAGCCCGCCAAAAAGTACAGCAGCGGGCTGATCTCGCGCCACGATTTATCGATCCGGTCGGCCGGATTGATCAGCACCTGCACGCGGCCCTGTCTGGACTGCGGAATCTCGTGCGCATATTGCGGCGAATTGCGCGGTGTCATCAATCGCATGAACCAGTCGGGCGCGGCGTATTCGGTGGGCGCATCGACAGCCTGCGCGCGAAACACAAACTGGTTGTCGGGCGTTCGGTGATCCACCAGGACCTGCTGGGTGTCGGCAATGCTGCTCATGCCCACAATCAGCTTGCGCTTTGCCGCATCGCTGATACGGTCGTCGGTGACCACCGAGCTGATCAATTCCAGGCTCTCTTCGGTCGCCGTGCTGACTTCATCGAGCACCGCCATTCGCACCCGTTCTACCACCTGGTAAAGGGCGCCGCCCAGCAACACGATCAGCAGTGCGGTGATCACAAGGTTGATGCGAAATACCAGTCCCATAGGCAACGTCCAGAGCAGATCAGTGAATCGATAGCAGCACCTCGCACCACGTTGCGGCCAGTTCGGGCCGCAATGATAGACTGGCCACTGACCCCGCAGGCAGCTGCGGTGCAGTATTTGAGCGCGACCGACGCCGCCCACGGGTGCGACCGGCGTGCTGTGAACAGTTACACCCGAGGCCTACTGTTATGACACCAGTGCTGCAAGCCGTCAAACTCGAAGACAAATACGCCCGCATGGACGGCCGGGTCCATATCACCGGCAGTCAGGCACTGGTGCGACTGGCGATTCTGCAGTCGATGCGCGATCGCGCGGCTGGCCTCAACACCGCCGCCTATATCGCCGGCTATCGCGGCTCGCCGATGCACAACCTCGACAAAGAGCTGTGGCGCGCGGGGTCGGTGCTCGATACACAGAATATCCACTTCTGGCCGGCCATCAACGAGGATCTGGCCGCCACCGCCATCTGGGGCACGCAACAGATACACGCCTTTGGCGATGCGACCGTCGATGGGGTGTTCGGCATGTGGTACGGCAAGGGGCCGGGGCTTGATCGCAGTATGGATGCGATTCGCCACGGCCATATTGCAGGCTCGGCCGAACACGGCGGTGTGCTGGTGGTGGTGGGCGATGACCACGCGCTGACCTCCACCGATGCCCCGGCGGCGCACGAGTATGCGTTCGTCGAAATGATGATGCCGTTGCTGTACCCGGCAGACGTGCAGGACATCATCGATTACGGCTTGTTCGGCTATGCGATGTCGCGCTTTAGCGGCTGCTGGACCGGTTTCAAGGTCATACCCGATACCGTCGACGCGTCCACCTCTCTCGATGCCAGCCCGGATCGACTGTCGATCGTTTTGCCAGACGATTTCGAGCGGCCCGCCGACGGGCTCAATCTGCGCGTACCCGATTTCTGGCACCAGCAGGAGCCCCGGCACCGCGCCTACAAACTGGATGCCGCACTGGCGTTCGCGCGAGCCAATAACCTTAACCACACCACCATCCCCTCGGCGCAGCCGCGCTTTGGCATCGTGGCGTCCGGCAAGGCCTACAACGATGTGCGCCAGGCGCTGCAGGATCTGGGCATCACCGATGCCCGCGCCAGCGAGTCAGGGATCGTGCTGATGAAAATGGCCATGCTGTACCCGTTTGATGATCAAACCCTGCTGCAGTTTGCCGATGGCCTCGAGGAGGTTTTGATCGTCGAGGAAAAACACCAACTCACTGAAAACGGCGTGCGCAATGCGCTGTATCACTTGCCCGATTCACGCCGCCCCCGCGTCGTGGGGCAGTTTGATGAGCGGGGGCAGCGGTTGCTGCCGATCGTGCCGGAGCTAACACCTGAAGATGTCGGGCGCGCGATCGCGGCGAGGATTGAGTACTTTCACCAGAGTGATCAAAGCCGCGCCTATCTGCGTCGCATCGACGAGCTTGCCAAAAAACGGCAGGCGCGTACCGCGCTCAGCATCGTGCGTCAGCCGTATTTCTGCTCCGGCTGTCCGCACAACAGTTCCACCAAAGTGCCACAGGGTAGTCGCGCGCATGGCGGCGTAGGTTGCCACTATATGGCCACCTACATGGATCGCGATAACTTCACCCATTCGCACATGGGTGGCGAGGGGCTGACCTGGGTCGGCCAGTCGGCGTTTGTGAAAACCGATCACGTGTTTCAGAACATGGGTGATGGCACTTATTACCACTCGGGTCTGCTGGCGATAAGGGCCTGCATTGCCGCCAGGGTGAACATCACGTTCAAGATACTGTTCAACGATGCGGTGGCGATGACCGGTGGGCAGCCGGTGGATGGCCAGATCAGCCCGGCAATTATTTCACGGCAGGTGCATGCCGAAGGTGTCGACAAAATAGTTGTGGTGTCAGACCAGCCCGAGCAATATAGCGACACTGACCCCTTTGCCCCTGGCACCATTATTCGGCATCGCGATGAGCTCGATCAAACACAACGCGAGTGTCGCGCGCATCCCGGTGCCAGTGTGCTGATCTATGATCAAACCTGCGCTGCTGAAAAACGCCGCCGGCGCAAGAGCGGCAAGATGGAAGATCCGGATAAACGAATTTTTATCAACGATCGCGTGTGCGAGGGTTGCGGCGATTGCGGGGTGGCGTCTAACTGTATGTCTGTTGCACCACTGGACACCGCTTTTGGCCGCAAACGGGCGATCGATCAGTCGGCCTGCAATAAAGATTATTCCTGTGTGAAGGGTTTTTGCCCCAGTTTTGTCAGCGTTTTGGGAGGCAAGCTGAAAAAAAGCGCAGCAGTGGTGGAAGTGCCCGCGCACCTGCGCATGTTGCCCGAGCCCGAACGGCCCGCACTCGAAGGCGATGCTGTCTACAGTATTCTCGTGACTGGCGTTGGCGGCACTGGTGTCGTCACCATTGGCACGCTATTGAGTATGGCGGTGCACATGGAGGGCAAACATTTCTCCACAGTGGATCAGTTTGGCATGGCGCAAAAGGGCGGGGCGGTGACCAGTCACATCCGCCTGGCGAATCATCAAAACGCGGTCAATGCCGTGCGCCTGAACGCCGGCAGCGCCGATCTGGTGCTCGGTTGTGATAGCCTGGTGACCGCCAGCGATGTGGCCCTGAACGCCATGTCGGCTGATCACACCTACGTGATACAGAACACGCACCAGCAAATTACCGGGCAATTTAATCGCGATCCCAAGTTGCGTTTTCCGGTCATCGAACTCGACTCGCGGCTGGCGGGTGCTGTTAATTCACAACGGATCGATTCATTCAACGCCAGTGACATCGCCACCCGCCTGCTGGGCGATTCTATCGCCAGTAACCTCTTCATGTTGGGCTATGCCTATCAGAAGGGGCTGATCCCTGTGTCGGCTCGAGCAATAGAAGCGGCGATCGAATTGAATAACGTCGCCATCGAATTGAATAAGCAGGCGTTTGTCTGGGGGCGTCGCGCGGCCAGAGATCTGCCGGCGATTGTGGCACTGGCACAAGCGGCGGTAAACGGACACCCCACTTCGGTGCCGCAGAGCCTCGATGCCGCGCTCGATCTCTACACGCGCGAACTGGCGCAGTATCAAAGTCAGTCACTGGCGCGGCGCTATCGGCGTGCGATCGAAGCCATCGCAAAAAAAGAGCAAACGGCGATTCCCGGTAGCGAGCACTTCAGTGTCACCGTGGCTCGATCACTCTACAAACTGATGGCCTACAAAGATGAATATGAAGTGGCCCGTTTATACAGCAGCGGGCAATTCATCCGCGATCTGGAGCAACGCTTCGACGGTGACTATCAGCTTAGATTCCATCTCGCGCCGCCGCTGTTCGCCCGGCGCGATCCGGTCACCGGACACTTGCTAAAGAAAGAGTTTGGCGGCTGGATGCTGGGGGCATTCAAGGTGCTTTCCCGATTTAAATTTTTACGTGGCACGCCGTTCGATCCGTTTGGCTATACCGGTGAGCGCAGGCAGGAGCGGGCACTGATACGCGAATTCCAGACAATGGCCGGGCAGTTGGCAGACGAACTGTCGCCCGAGCGTCTTGATCAGGCGGTAGCGATCGCCGCATTGGCGGACGAGATTCGCGGCTATGGTCATGTTAAGGAGGCGTCGATCGAAGACTACAAACGGCGCCTGGCCGAGCCCCGTGAAATGTGGCAGCAGCCACCCGATGCAGCGCGCAGGCGTGCCTGAACTAAAGCCTTTGGCGCCACAGCAACGCGAGGCTGGACGGCGGCCGATAATCGTGTAGTGTTGTCGCGACGCCAACCCGACGGGAGACAACATGCCAGTCATCGATCGTATCGCAGGCTTCGCCGATCAGCTCACAGCCATTCGACGCGACTTTCACGAACACCCGGAAATCGGACTGCAGGAGGTGCGCACCTCCGGGATCGTTGCCGATCTGTTGCGTGAATGGGGCATCGAGGTGCATACCGGTATCGGTGTGACCGGCGTGGTAGGCGTGTTGCAGGGCAACAACGCCGGGCGCACCATTGGCCTGCGCGCCGACATGGACGCGCTGCCGATCGATGAGCGCACCAATCTGCCGTTCGCCTCCAAAACACCCGGCGTGATGCACGCCTGTGGCCACGATGCGCACACCACTATGTTGCTGGGGGCAGCCCGTTATCTGGCTGAAACACGCGACTTTGACGGCACGGCCATCTTTATCTTTCAGCCCGCAGAAGAGGGGCTCGGTGGTGCCCGCGCCATGCTGGCCGATGGCCTGTTCGATCGCTTTCCGTGCGATGAGATCTATGGCATGCACAACAACCCGACCGGCAAGCCAGGCAAAGTAGGGGTCAAACCGGGTGAGGCGATGGCCGGAGCCGATTTCTTCGATATTGAAATTCGCGCCTCCGGTTCGCACGCGGCGATGCCGCACCAGTCGCGCGACCCGATCGTGATTGCCACATCGCTGGTGCAGCAACTGCAGAGTATTGTCAGCCGCAACGTACCGCCAACCGATCCACTGGTGTTATCCGTCACCCAGATTCACGCCGGCTCCGCCTACAACGTGATTCCATCCGATTGCACCATCGCCGGTACCATGCGCTACTTCGATACTGATCTGGCCAACACCGTGCGCCAGCGGATGCGCGATCTGTGCAGTGGCATGGCGGCGGCCTACGAGGTCGAGATCGAACTGAAAAACCGCGAAATATTCGACGTGCTGGTCAATGATTCAGCACTGTCACAGGCAATGCTGGATATCGCCGCCGATGTCGTAGGCAGTGACAATGTATCAGTGACCCAACAGGTGCGTACCGGCTCCGAAGACTTT
This sequence comes from uncultured Granulosicoccaceae bacterium, assembly GCA_964646405.1. Classification (GTDB taxonomy): domain Bacteria; phylum Pseudomonadota; class Gammaproteobacteria; order Granulosicoccales; family Granulosicoccaceae; genus CAKZSB01. The sequence goes on from CAZYDV010000123.1 coordinate 8,672, forward strand.
GCCGATATGCTGCGCGTGGTGCCCGGCGCCTATTGCACGGTCGGTCACGAGGGGACCTTGCCGCTGCACAACGATGGTTTCGTGCTCGGCGAGGAAATACTGCCGGTCGGTGCGTCGATCTACGCGAAAATCATCGAACAAAGAACGCGCGCCCAGGGTTAAGTCATGGACTTCAATCAACTACCGTTCGACTCCGACGAAATGCTCGCAGGCCTGATCCCGTGGATCGAGACTGAGAGCCCCACCTACGATGCCGCCGCCGTCGATCGCATGATCGATCTGGCCACCTATGATCTGGTTGCAGCCGGTGCAACGATAGAGCGTATACCGGGCCGCATGGGACTGGGTGGCTCGGTACGGGCGAGATTTCCCCATCCGGATCAGGGCAAGCCCGGCATTCTGATCGCCGGCCACATGGATACTGTCCATCCGGTTGGCACGCTCGAACAATTGCCCTGCAGGCGAGAGGGTAGTAAATGCTACGGGCCGGGTATTCAGGATATGAAAGGGGGTAACTACCTGTCGCTGGAGGCTATTGTTCAACTGACGCGGGCCGGTGTGCAGACACCGCTGCCGATTACCGTGCTGTTTACCCCCGATGAAGAAATCGGCACACCGGCCACACGTGAACTGATCGAATCCACCGCGGCCAACCAGAAATACGTATTGGTGCCAGAGCCAGCTCGACCGGATGGCGGCGTGGTATGGGGGCGTTATGCTATTGCCCGCTACAACCTGGAGACCACAGGCGTGCCGATTCACGCAGGGGTCGATCCGCGACTGGGTCGATCGGCGATTATGGAGATGGCGCGAAAGATCGTCGAGATCGAGGGCATGACCACGGACGACTGTACGTTTTCTGTTGGGGTGCTGAACGGCGGGCAGTGGGTCAATTGTGTTGCTTCAAGTTGTACGGCACAGGCGTTGAGCATGGCCAAACGACAAAGCGATCTCGATGCCGGTATCGAAAAAATGCTCGCGCTGAATAACGACACGGCCGATGTGAAATTCTCCGTTACCCGTGGTGTGACGCGACCGGTGTGGGAGCCGGATGATGCCTGCAAGGCGCTCTATCAACACGCAGCTGGTCTGGCTACATCACTCGGTTTTGAAATTTCAGCGCAAATGTCCGGCGGCGGCTCGGATGGCAATTTCACCGGTGCGATGGGCATTCCAACCCTCGATTCGCTCGGCGTGCGTGGCGCCGGATTACATACGCTTAATGAACACATCGAGATAGACAGCCTGGCCGAGCGCGGTAAATTAATGGCCGCGCTGTTAGCGACTCTCGACTAAACCCGCGTTATCTCCAGGGCATGGCAATGTCTCGAATTCTAAACCCGCAGCAGATCGATCAATACCAATCAGACGGTTTCATTTCACCCGTCGATGTGCTGACAGAGCAACAGGCGGCAGAATGTCTGGAGATGTTCGAGTCGTTAGAGCGTCGCTACCCGGACTATGCCAACGCAGAAAACCGAAACAATTTGCATATGTTATGTCCATTTCTGGATGAGCTGGTGCATCACCCGGTCATCGTAGGTGCAGTGCAGGATCTGATCGGCGAGGATGTCGCCTTTTGGGGCAGCGTGATGTTTATAAAGGAGCCAGAGACCAGTGCTTTTGTCAGTTGGCACCAGGATGCAACTTACATGGGGATGACGCGAAACGACTTTGTCACACCCTGGATTGCACTGACGCCCAGCAACCGCGACAACGGCTGTATGACGATGATCGCCGGTAGTCACCGCGACGATATTCAACAGCATGAAGACACCTTCGCAGAGGACAATATCCTGACTCGCGGGCAGGCGATCGCCGTACCGGATCAGTCCAAAGCGGTCGATCTGGAATTGCGGCCGGGGCAAATGTCGCTGCATCACGCCCAGACCATCCATGGCTCGCAACCGAATGTAAGCCGCCATCGGCGGGTCGGTTTTGCGTTGCAGGCCTATATGCCCAGTGATGTGCGGCAAACGATCGGTAAGAACATCTGGCAACCGGTTTCCGGTCGGCAGGCGACGGACAACGATCTGATGCCCGGCAGACCGAGCCGGCTGATGGATCCCGAAATGGTGGCACAGCGGCAGATAGCCAACGACAATTGGGCTACTATTTTGTACCACGGTGCGAAACAACGACGCGCCTATTGATTGGAACTGCCAGCCTGAAAGGGCATCATGGGTGTGATACGAACCCTATCCAGCAAATCGCTAATCGGGCTCGAAATCCGTAGCGGGCGGGGTGGCGACATTGTTGATATTTATTTTGCGCCAGTCCGGTTTTCTGCCCATTCGCGCATTGAAGTAGGCGTTAAAGGTAAAAGGGTCCGGATCAGTCTCGGTGATGCCCGGGCCGTAGATGCTCTGCACATCCTCTTTGTCGTAGCCGATCAGTTCAAGCAGGGTCGGGAACAATCGATAGTGACTGGTTTTGTCGTGATGGGTTTTGGCGGCGCCTGGAAGATCACCTGCAAGGTGGGCAGGCGTGATAAACACCAGCGGTACGGCACCTTCTTCATCGCGCGGTTCTGGCGAACAGTGCGTGTTGGTACCGGGTGATCCATCCTCGTGCAGGCGCTGACCGTGATCGGCCGTATAGACAACAATACTGTTTTGCAAATCGGCACCGGCGAAGATCTGATCAAAGAACTCCCCGGTGTTCCAGAGCAGGGTGTTGCGATACGCGTTTCGATAGAGTCGCCACGCCTCAACATCACCGCTGAACCCGATCCGCTCGCCAGTATCTGAAATATTGACATAGTTGCCGCGTGAGCTGACCGGTTTGTACACCATGTGACTGTCAGGGTATTTATCCTGTACCGGAAAGTGCGCACCGACCTTGTTCACCAGCACAAACGATGACTTGTCGTCCTGACTGAGCTCGACGATTTTTTTCGCCAGTTCCTGATCACGTTGCACGACCGGTGTGAAATTCAGACTCAGGTGTTCGTCGATCAGGGCAAATTCCGTCGAGTACATCAGATTGCTGTAAATACCCGGAACCGCCTGTGCGTCAAGATACACCGTGTGCATGCCGGCCTTGCGCGCGTAGGCATAGATCGAAGGCAACGAGGCGTTCATTCGCGCGTAGTCGTCTCGGGTTCCGCCGTGTCGCAAGGTATAGTTCACGCTTGAGCTGCAAAGCGCGATCGATGCAGCGATGCCGAAATTTGAAATGGACACATCCGGCACAGCGCGGCCGAGTCCGGAGTAGACGCCGTTGGTGTGATTGATGTCCAGATAGGTAGCGAGCACGCTCTCATCGATGATGAAAAATAAATCACGTACTGTGGGTGGGGATTTTGGATCCAGGCTGACGTCCTGTCTCTGTGGTGTAGGAGAAAGGAGTGTGTCAACGCCGTGAATGGTCGAGAATGCAACCGTTGGAAATGAGGGCGGCAGCCCGTTGGCACCGTCTCCACCCCGGTTGTACAGTATGGCGCTGAGCAGCGCGATCGCTGCCATTGGCATCACCGCACGAAGTCGGTTATACGGTGCAGGCGCTGAAACCGGCCCAATACTTACCGCGACGAAAACCAGAATCGCGTGCGCACACGCCAGCGTAATTGCCCAGCGGTGATGCTGCCAGGCATCGCCGGCAAAGCCGATCGATTCCAGCATGATCACGAAGGTGTCGTAAGTAGGCCATACCTGTGCGGTCAGGCGGAAGCTCTCGTAAAACAATACAGACGCTGCAAACAACAGGGCGTAGATCCAGCGCAACCAAAATGGTCGGCAGTAGGCGGCCGCCACGAAGGCGGTGGTTAGCAGAAAGTAGAGACAGAAATAAAAGGCCGCGCTGGCCGTCACCCCCAGCATGGGCAGCCTGGGGATGGCCCCGAACAGACCAGCCACGACGGCCAGAAAAATCAGACTCGCCTTAATCCATCGACGCCGGGCTGCAAGTTTTTTTGGCACACCGCGGCATGTGGAGTCGGAACAGGTCATGGAGGCCAAATTAATGTCGCTTGTCGTCATCCGCGCCGGACAGCGCCGAGTAGGTGTGAATTACACCGATACTAAATGTTTCTGCTATTGGCCACTGCCCTGTAATGTTAAGAAATTGTGGCATTCGGGTGTCGAGATGCTGTTTTGTGATGGCGGCGGAATTTTTTCCGATCTTAAATGATTGACATGGCAACCTATGTTGCGGCTGGCCAAATTTCCGTGGCCGGTTGGCGGCGCGTAGGCAGATTCGACCGGCTCGGGCTCTCAGTCCCTGTGCAGAACTTGGGCCGGTCGCGGCGATTCGCGCCAGCGCGGACAGCCAACCTTGCGGCAAAACTGATAGAGCGCCGCGCCGCGACTGCCTAAACTGCGTGCATCTGTGGCCGTCTGGTGCCTGTCTTGAAAGTTCAGTATCAAAAAGAGGGTCGAATCGCGCGTATTGCGTTGAATCGCCCCGAAGTCATGAATGCGATTGACGACGATCTGCCGGTGGAACTGGCCAACTGTGTGGCTCGTGCAGACGCCGATCCGGATATTCACGTCATGGTCTTGTCCGGCAATGGACCGGCCTTTTGCGCCGGTTACGACATGACCTACTACGCCGAGCAGACCAGTGGCAGCGGCAATCAGGTCACCCAGGACATGCCCTGGGATCCAATGCTCGATTATCGTTTCATGTGGGCCAACACCCGGCACTTTATGTCCTTGTGGCATGCAATGAAGCCGGTCATCTGCAAGATACATGGCTATGCGGTCGCTGGTGGCAGCGATATCGCACTCTGTGCCGATCTCACGTTTATGGCCGACGATGCCAGGATCGGTTACATGCCGGCGCGTGTATGGGGCACGCCGACGACCGCGATGTGGGTCTATCGTCTCGGTGCCGAGAAAGCCAAGCGCATGATGTTCACGGGGGACAAGATCAGCGGAGTAGAGGCTGAGCAGATGGGGCTGGTGTTGAAATCGGTGCCGGCCAGCGAACTGGATGCCGCGGTGGAGGAGATGGCGCAGCGCATGTCGACGGTGCCGATTAACCAGCTCGCCATGCAGAAGCTGGTGATCAATCAGGCCATCGAGGCCAGCGGACTGATGCAGACCCAGCGACTGGCCACCGTATTCGATGGTATTTCGCGGCACAGTCCCGAAGGGTTAAACTTCAAGGCTCGTGCCGAGTCTGAAGGCTGGAAGCAGAGCGTGCACGAACGCGATCAGGGTCTTTATGACTGGACGCGCAATCAACCGTTCTGACCAACGCTGGCCCGTATTTTGGTAACTGCCTGACGGGCTTTTGATTTTTGTGTTGATCATCATGGCTCTCCGCTGATCCGAATTCCCATTTGATGCATCCCAACTCGACATCCCCATGAGCAAACCCGTCGTAGGAGTAATCGGCAACGCACGTCTACTGGATGATCGGTTCGATGTGCAGATGACTGGCATGAATAACTTTCATGCGCTCAGCCAGGTTGCTGGCGCGCTGCCAATGATGTTCGCCGGTGATCCGCAGGCAACCGATATCGACTCGTTGCTGCAGGTTGTCGATGGCATTCTGTTGACCGGCGCGCGCGCTAACGTGCACCCGGAGTGTTTTGCCACGCCGGCTGCCGAGTGCTACGAGCCCTATGACCGTGAGCGCGATGACATCGCGCTGCCGCTGATTCGCGAGTGCGTGGCGCGCGGCGTGCCCCTGCTGGGTATCTGTCGCGGCTTTCAGGAGATGAACGTCGCATTCGGGGGCACGCTGCACCCGGAAATTCGCGATGTGCCCGGGCGCATGAACCATCGCATGCCGCGCCTGGAAAACGGCGAGATTCACCCGGATCTGACCGTCGTGTTTGGCGAGCGCCACGACGTCGATCTAACACCCGCCGGCGTATTCGAGTCGCTGTTCGGTTGCCGCAAGATTCGCGTCAATTCGCTGCACGGCCAGGCAATCCTCGAGTGCGGTGACCGGGTGCTGGTTGAGGGTGTGGCAGAGGATGACACGATCGAAGCGATTCGGATCGCCGAGGCTCGCGGCTTTGCGCTGGGCGTGCAGTGGCACGCCGAGTACAACAGCGCAGACAATCCCGTCAACCGGGTGGTGATTGAAGCTTTTGGTCAGGCGCTGGCCGAGTATAAGCACTCAAACAAGTAGCCATGTCTTACATTCTCTCGTTGCGGTCATAGAGTTTTAGTACCGATATCCCATCCAGATCCCCGTAGCCCTTGCTGTTCAGCAGCCGAAATAACGACGATGCCTGACTCGACATCGGCGTGGGCACCTCTAGCGCTGCAGCGATATCGTGGACCATATCCAGATCCTTCAACGCCTGAAAGGCAAAGCCGGCCGGTGCAAAATCGCGCGCCAGCATACGCGGGTAGAGCCGCTGCAACAGATTTGATCCGGCGTGCCCCTGCGCCAGTGCCGCCGGGATTTTACTTGCATCCACGCCACCGGCCTCGGCGAGCGACAGCGCCTCGGCCAGAACGCAGTAGTTGTTCAGTACCAGCACCTGATTGACCATCTTCGTGACCTGGCCTGCGCCGACCGGCCCCATGTGGGTGCACTGGCCCAGTTGCAAAAGCACCGGCATCGCGCTCGCCACCGCTTCGTCATCACCTCCTGCCATAATCGCCAGCGTGCCATCGCGTGCGGCCGGTGGTCCGCCTGATACCGGCGCGTCGATCCAGTCCATCGACGCTTGCGTGGCGAGCTGTTTTGCAAACTGGCGGGTGAGATCGGCCGGTGTGGTGGAGTGATCGATCAGAATCTTGCCAGCCACGGTGGCCGTGGCAATACCGTCGTCGCCAAATACCGCGCGCTCAAGATCGGCCTTTGTCATCACGCAAACGTGGACGATATCGGCCAGAGCTGCCACTTCGGCCGCATTGCTGTGTATTACCACGCCGTGGCTGGCAGCAGCGGCACATTTTTCGGCGACGCGATCGTATCCATGGACGGCGTAGCGCAGATCCAGCAGTCGCTGGCAGAACGCCCCGCCCATCAGGCCAAGGCCAATGAATCCTATGGTTTGATTGTTCATATCGATCTCGTTGTGGGGCGACCGGTCGCGGGTGGAATCCCGACTGGGCTCGAATGCGAAGATCAAAGCCTGGCTTGCAACATCGACCGGCGCTTGTCTGAAGTGTTCCAAATAGAACAGAATACCGTAGCATTCTTGTTGTGGCTTCAATAACCGTGACAGAGGGACAAACATGAGACCTGAAGAGATTTTACGCGAGCCCGCCCGAGTGCTGACTCAGGCGCAACGCGAATATTACTTTGAGCACGGCTTCGTCGGCGTGCAGGAGCTGTTGCCGACCGACCTGTTAGCGCAACTGCAACGCGTGACCGGGCAGTTCGTCGATCAGAGCCGGGCGGTGACCGAATCGGACAGCCAATTTGATATTGGCCCCGGCCACAACGCAGACAAACCGATACTGCGTCGGCTGAAAAGCCCGGATGAAAACAGCGAGACCTACTGGCAGTTTGCCACCGGGCTGATGGCCGATGTCGCCGCCGATCTGCTCGGCCCGAATGTGGTGTTCCATCATTCAAAGCTCAATTTCAAATGGTTCGATAAATCCGATACCGTCAAGTGGCATCAGGATATCCAGTTCTTTCCGCACACCAACTACAACGTGTTGACGATCGGTTGTTATCTGGCCGACACCACCATGGACAACGGCCCGCTGGCGGCGGTCAGCAAATCGCATCAGGATGATTTGTACAACCAGTACGATCGCGATGGCAACTG
>CAZYDV010000124.1:0-16337 GCA_964646405.1 uncultured Granulosicoccaceae bacterium
TGGCCTGGCACGGCCCAATCGTGATGAATACACAACAAGAATTACATCAGGCAGTGGCCGAACTCAACAACGGTACGTTTATTCGCGATTGATGACAGCTAAAACCGCCATTCCCGTCCTGAGTCTGCAGGCGCCGCTTGACCGTCTGGCGCTACAGATACAACACGCCTACTCCAAAACAGGATTCGCTTACCTGCACGATCACGGTGTACCGCAAGCGCTGATCGATGGGATGTTCCATCAGTCGCGCGAGTTTCACGCTCTGCCACACACACAGAAAATGCAGATAGAGGTCAACCGCTGGCATCGCGGATTCATTCCGATCAACACTTCGACCAACCGCACCTCAAGCATTGCCAAAAGCACGCGGCCCAATCAGAGTGAGTCGTTGATGATCATGCATGAGTCGGCACCCACTGCACCATCATACCTGTCGGGCCCCAACCAGTGGCCCAAGCAATTGCCCACACTCAAACCGATAGCGCAGCGGTATGTCGCGGCGTTAACTCAGGTGAGCAAAAAACTGATTGCTGCATTCGAGTTAGTCCTCGGCCAATCGACCGGCACAATGCAACAGTATTTCGAATCGCCAACCACATTCCTGCGATTATTGAGATACCCCGTCCAACCACAGGAACCGGGGCTCTACGGCTCAGCGCCGCACACGGACTACGGATTTCTAACCCTGCTGACACAGGATGACACCGGCGGTCTGCAGGTCAGAGATACCAGCGGTGATTGGCTCGATGTTCCCCCCAGACCCGCCTGTTTCATCCTGAACGCCGGCGATATGCTGCACCGTTACAGCAACGGGACATTGCAATCCACCCCCCATCGAGTCATCAATACCGCCGATATCGAGCGGTATTCGATTGCCTTTTTCTTCGATCCGCATGTCGATACGATGGTGAGCCCGTTGCTGTCAGCAGATGAAACGGCGCATTTTGAATCAGTGCGCTATGGCGACTATCTGCGCGAGCGACTGGCGAAAAACCACACCCAGCATAGCAACAACCAATAAAAAAAGCCCCTGCTTGCGCAGAGGCCTTTATTGTCGTTTCAGCCCGTCACGCCGCCTTGTTAGCGGCATGACGGTTTTTAAAAATCAGGTTTTAGTAGACCTGTTCGATGGTGACGTCATTCCACTGGAAGCTCGCCGCTCCGTACCAGACCTCTGAACCCAAAAGGATGTTGGCAAGGCAATCTGTGTCCTCAATGAATCGCCAGCCACCGCCATAAGCCGGCAAGTTGGTCCGAGCTTCCTGTACCATCTCGTGGAACGGAATAGTACCGGTAAACGTTTCGTCACGCGCAACAAAAGCTAGAAAGTTACGAACGTTCTCGCCTCGAAAGAATGCGTCGACTTTGCTAAAGACATCGTATACGCGGCCATTGCTGTCGGTGAATACGCCCGCAGCACCGTTGCGTCTCTCTGCCACCGGGCCACGTTCGCCTATGTGCAGCCAGACCATCAGTTCAAAGACCTGATTGTCATCGGCACCATTATTCCTGACAATGTTACAGGAGTCGTGCCAGAACGATTCTATCGCGACGTTGAAGCCGTCGAAATCAGCATTGGAATCCGGCGTGGTCGACGCACTGGTGTTTTGCATATAGCTGTAGTCGTACGTGATATTAATCTCGTTCGGCAGCTTGGTGTTCTCGATCGGCAATCCGGTAGTCGCAAAAGTGCCTCCGCGCTCTGCCGCAGATTTTGCACCGTAGACCAGTTCAGGGAAAGAGGCGGTGGCAAACTCGTTGGTCAAATCACCTTCATTGCCCCAGTCGTATTCAACGATTGGCACGAGGTTACCGCCGGTTCCGTCTAGCCGGATAGTTTGCTGCCAGTCGCCAAAGGTCGAGTTATTGAAGTTAAACGCGTTGTTCACCCACCAGAAATCACCCAGCGCCAGGCGCGGAAAGTTGTTGGGTTGAGCGGCGTTGTTGACGACCGGGCCTGCGCCTGCAGAACCCGTCTGCGAGTCCGACACAATAGATGCCCCGCTCAGCGAGGAGCTCAGCACGGTACCGTCGTCGGGACGTGGACGATCCTCTTGCAGACAACAGCCGAACGCTGCACTACCGTCGGTCATGCCGTCAGTGGTACCGTCGGTTGTGCCATCAGCAGTACCGTCAGTCGTGCCATCGGCAGTACCGTCAGTCGTGCCATCAGCAGTACCGTCGGCCGTGCCATCGGCAGTACCGTCGGCCGTGCCATCAGCAGTACCGTCGGTCGTGCCGTCAGTTGAACCGCTGGTTCCTCCGCCGCCACATGCAACCAGAAGGGGCAATGCGACCACAGCCGCACAAAGTTTCAATTTCATCTAATTGTGTTCCCGGATTTTTTAATGACTGGAAATATTGGATCCCGCGCGCGGTGGCTCGATACACGCTCAGACGACCGCTGCCAGTTCTGGCGACGACGTGCGACCCAATGCACTATCTTTGGAGCAAGTACCGCAAATCAGGGCCACGGCACCGCAACTACGGTCGATCGCCCGCCTCTAGGAGTGCTGTCGGCCACCTTGTTCCCTTCTTTACGCAGTCTACACAGGAAGGTGATGCGGATAGTATTTCATTGTTGAAATGCAATGACTTGCGCGACATTCCACAGCCTGATTCGATCCGACCTGTGGCGCGGCGGGTCGACGCTGCGCTCAACCCAGCAAGCGGCGGGTCAGTTGAATCAGGTCGTTGCTGGCGGCACTGTCGATCCAGCGAAACACGGCTACAAGCTGAAGTTCTGGCGCATGCCAGACCAGCTGCCCACCGACGCCAAGACCAAAAAAACTCTTTTCTGTCGCTGCGGGAACTGCCTGCAACGCTGTGTTCAGCCAGGTGAAGTATCCGTAAAAAGGCGCGATATCGCAGGGGGTCAGCATTTGGCCAATCCACTCCGAAGACACAATCTGGCTGCCGGCGCCGTAGCCATTGTCGATCATCATGCAGCCGATCAGTGCCTGATCCCGAGCACTGATTCGCATGCCCCCACCCCAGTGCCCGCCACCGGGCACGCTCTGCACCTGCTGCCCGGCTATCTCTTCCCAGCTATTGTCGTAACCATACCAGTGATGGCTGCCGCTGGTGCCGAGTGGTCCGGCGATACGCTCGTTAAACACTTCCGGCAGTGCGCGACCGAACAGATGTGCCAGTGCCAGCGAAAACTGATTGATTCGCACATCGTTGTACTCCCAGTAGCTGCCGGGCTGTCGCAATGCTCGCGCATCACCCTTGCGACCCGGTTCGCCAGGCTGCTGAAATCCAACCACCCGATAGCGATCCACCTGATCGGGCACACCGAAACAGTCGCCACACCACTCACTGGTAAACTGTAAAAGATGGCGCCAGCTCACCTGGGCGTTGTGGGCATCGTCAAATCCAATGCCGGGCACGCTCTTACCCACCGGCTCCGTCAGATCCGGCAGCAGTCCATCATCAAAGGCGATACCGGCCAGCAGGGCAAGGTAGGTCTTGGTGACGCTGAAAGTCATGTCGGCGCGATCCGGCTCGCCACAGGCGAAGCGCTCGCGCCCGCCCTGCATGATCACCGCCGACGGTCCGCCGCGATCGAACACTGGCCCGAGCAATCGATTGTGTGGCGGGTCGTCGTTGAGATGGATACCCCATTGGGTGTCGTCTTCTGCAGGACTTCTCGACCAGTCGCACGAGTGCGCCTGCAGCCACGCTACCAGTGGCTGCCAGTGGCTGTCAGCAGGGCTCATCGTCATCTTAGAATGAAGGCCGCGCCCTGATCAGGCATTTTCCAGCACGTGCACCACGCGACTGTCAATCCAGTCCTTTACCGTTGCGGCGTAGCTTGCCATATGTGGTGCCGCTGCGTGAGCAGCGAGCGCGTCCATGGATTCCCATTTTTCAATTACCGCGAAAGTATCCGGCCCTATCTGACCGGCAAACCCTGGTGCGGCAGCCGAATCGATCACCGGCTGGTATTCGATACAGCCCTGTTCGGCCAGCACTGCTGGCATATTGGCCTTGAAGGCCTGTAGTATCTGCGCTCGCTTTCCCACCTTTGCCTGTATCAAAGCCAGTACGTGAACCATGGTGTCTCCTCTATTGCGTCGCCGCACGGTTTTTGGATGCAGAGCTTATCGCGATCGTGTTTTGCTGGCAACGCGACAACGGACAGGCGATCTGCCCTCACTCAAGCTTGCGCTGCCCTGATTTCCGCATGACAAAATCACCCCGAACACCCACTGTCGTGTGGATGATGACCGCCTGCGTCGCAATTGTTGGCGCCAACGCGCTGGGTCTCGCCCCCGTGGCCCCGGCCATTGCCGAGGGTTTTGGCGAGACCATCACTCGGGTACTGCGCGCCAGCGCGGCCTATGGTATCGGCACCGCTACGGGTGCCTTGTTTCTCGCACGCTACATCGACAATGCCGGTGCACGCACAATGTTGCGGATTTCGCTGTCGGCATTGCTGCTGGCATTGTTGTGCAGCGCGGCGGCAGGCAACTCAACGCTGCTGGTCGCCGCCCAGTTTGCCGCCGGACTGGCGGCCGGCATTACCTTGCCAGCCTGCTATTCGGTTGCAGCAGCCGTGGCTGCACGCGGCGATGAAAACCGCATCCTTGGCATCGTACTCACCGGCTGGACGCTAAGCCTGGTGGCCGGGGTGACGCTATCAGCGCTATTGGCCGAGTGGCTGCACTGGCGGGCACTGTTTGTTGCGATGGCCGTTCTGGCAGCGCTGGTTCTGGCGCTGATCTGGCATCAGGTCCCGGCACAACACACGACCGTGCAGGTCGCGCCATCGCCGCTCGCCGCGTGGCGGGTGCAGGGAGTACCGATGCTGCTGTTCCGCGTTGGCCTCTATATGATGGCGTTCTATGGTGTATACGCCTACCTGGGTGATCACGTGGTGCGGCAGTTTGGTCTGGGTGTTTCCGCCAATGCATGGTTGTCCGCAAGTTATGGCGTGGGCTTCGGGCTGGCAGCATTTGTCGATCGCATTCTCGATCGCATCGGCCCGCAACAGGCGATCAGTGTGTCCCTGCTGGTACTGGCGCTGGTTTATCTGGCCATTGCGCTGTCTTCAACAGACTATCAATGGTTATTGCTGATCGCACTGGTGTGGGGTGTGGTCAATCACCTGGCTGTCAATGCACTGATCGCGGCACTGGGGGCGGCAGATCCAGCTCGTCGAGGGACCATCCTGGGGCTGTACAGTGCAACGACCTACCTTTGCATGAGTGCGGCAACCCTGAGCTTTGGCGTGCTGTACGACTGGTTTTCCTTCAGTGCACTGTGTTACTGCGCTGCATTGTTCTGTGTGATCGCAGCGATCAATCGACCAGCTGCGACCGCAAGCTGAGATTGTGGCAGTGAACCCTCGTGCGGTGCGGATCCGGCCGGACGAGCCTTGCGCCAAACCTTGGCGAATCGACATCATTTATATTTATTAATTAACTGCTTGCAGCCGTTCGGGTAATCTTCGTGCACTTTCTTACACGTCGTTGCAGACCTTGAAATCAACGCCCCCGAGCCTCTCCGCTAAATCGTGCTCAGTGGTGCCGTCAGTCCTATGACGGTACTCGCCTGCATCGCTGTTGCCATGCTCACATTGACTGTGGTCTCGCGTCGCGCCGACAGCTAGCCGGCTGTCGCTGCCCGCTACCCAATGTACTGTGCTCAGTCGAACGCCGCCGCCATCAACGCCTGCGTATAGGGTTGTGTGGCTGCGGTAATTATCGACTCGGCCGGGCCGCGCTCTACCACCTTGCCCGCCTTCATCACCATGATCTCGTCACTCATCGCGCGCACGACTTTCAGATCGTGACTGATGAACACGTAGGCGAGCTGGTGGCGTGCCTGCAGGTCGCGTAGCAATTCTACGATTTGCACCTGGATCGATCGATCAAGCGCCGAGGTTGGCTCGTCGAGCACGATCAGTTCGGGCTCGAGAATGATGGCGCGCGCAATTGCGATTCGTTGGCGCTGTCCACCTGAGAACTCGTGGGGATATCGGTGCAGACAGTCATCGTCCAGACCCACCTCACGCAGCACACCGGAGACGCGCGCGCGGCGCTCGGTGACACTCAGACGTGGTTCGTGCACAGTCAGCCCTTCGGCGATAATCTGCTCTACTGACAGGCGCGGGCTCAGGCTGCCAAACGGATCCTGAAACACAATCTGCATGCGCCGTCGCAACGCACGCAGCCGCGCGGCGGGCAGGCCGGCCAGTGACTGGCCGCCAAACTCCACCTGCCCCTCACTCTTGATGAGTCGCAACAACGCGAGACCGAGGGTGGTTTTTCCCGAGCCGGACTCGCCAACCACCCCCACCGTTCTGCCGGCGTGCACTTGCAGCGATACGCCGTCACAGGCTTTGATATGACTTGTAACCCGTGCCGGAAATCCACTCTTGACCGGGTACCAGACGCGAATATCACGGGCCTCGACGACCAGCGCACCGCTTTCGATGTTAGCGCTGTCACGGCGCGTTGACTCGGCTTCGAGCAACTGCCGGGTATAGGGATGCCTGGGGCTGTCGAACAGTTCGTTCGTCGGGCTGTGCTCGACCACTTCACCCTGCGTCATCACGTGCACCTGATCGGCCATTTTCCGCACCACACCCAGATCGTGAGTGATCAGTAACAAGCCCATGTCGAGCTTTTGCTGCAGGTCTTTGAGCAGATCGAGAATTTGCGCTTGAATGGTCACATCCAGCGCGGTGGTCGGCTCGTCTGCAATCAAAAGATCCGGTCCGTTGGCCAGCGCCATCGCGATCATTACCCGCTGGCGCTGACCACCGGACAACTGGTGCGGATAAGCGCCCAGGCGCTGCTCGGCATTTCTGATCCCGACGAGTTCCAAAAGCTCAAGCGTTCGATCCCTGATCGCCGATGCGCCGAGATCACTGTGCAGTCGCAGCGATTCACCGATCTGTTTTTGGATACTGTGCAATGGATTGAGTGAGGTCATCGGCTCTTGAAAGATCATGCTGATCTCGTTGCCGCGCACCGCTCGCAGCACCGAGCGACCGGCACCGACCAGCTCGCTGCCTCGATACAGAATGCTGCCGGACGGGTGACTGGCAAACGGATAAGGCAGCAGTTGCATGATCGACAGCGCCGTAACCGACTTACCCGAACCGCTCTCACCGACCAGCGCGACACACTGCCCCTTGTCGACACTGAGCGACACATCGTGCACAGCGACTTTGGGTGGTTCGTGGCCGAACGCGACCGACAGATCCGTGACCGACAGCAGCGCATCAGCCATGGGCGGCTGCCTGATCAAATACCTTGCGTGGATCCAGCGCGTCGCGCACGGCCTCCCCGACAAACACCAAAAGGCTCAACATCACCGCGAGCACGACAAACGCGGTGATACCAAGCCATGGCGCGTGTAGATTGTCGCGCCCCTGTTTTAGCAATTCACCCAGCGACGGTGAACCCGGCGGCAGGCCGAGCCCAAGAAAATCAAGTCCGGTCAGGGTGGTGACCGAACCACTGAGAATAAACGGCATAAAGGTAACGGTGGCGACCATTGCATTGGGCAACGTGTGGCGAACCATGATGGTGTAGCTGCCCACACCCAGTGCGCGGGCGGCACGCACGTATTCAAAATTTCGCGCACGTAAAAATTCTGCGCGCACCACACCCACAAGTGCGGTCCAGCCGAATAGCGTCATTAAAAACAACAGGCTGAAAAAACCCGGCTGAATGACGCTTGCCATGATGATCAGCAGATACAACACCGGCAATCCTTGCCAGATTTCAATAAAGCGTTGTGCCAGCAGATCGAGCAAGCCACCAAAAAAGCCCTGCACCGCACCTGCCGCCACGCCAATAATGGTGCTGAACAGCGTCAGCAGGAGACCAAACAACACCGAAATTCGAAAACCGTAGATCACCCGTGCCAGCACATCACGCCCTTGATCATCGGTGCCCAGCCAATGCTGTGCCGAGGGTGCCGACGGTGGTGAGGCGCCAAAGTCGATGGTGTCGTAGGAAAAACGCACCAGCGGCCAGAGCAGACTGCCCTTTTCGTTGATCAGGTCCTGTACAAAGGGGTCAGTGTAGTCCGCCTCGGTTTCAAACTCGCCGCCAAAGACCGTCTCTGGATAAACCTTGAAGATGGGAAAATAGTGTCCTCCATCGAAGCGCACCAGCAACGGTTTGTCGTTGGCAATAAACTCGGCGCCCAGCGTCACGATAAACAGAAAAAGAAAGATCCACAGCGACCAATAGCCCCTGCGATTGCGCCGAAAGTTGTCGAGCCTGCGCTGATTGAGAATGCTGATCGCCATCAGAATTCACGACTCTCGAAGTCGATCCGCGGGTCGATCAGGTGATACATGACATCACCGATCAATTGCAGTATCAGCCCCAGCAGAGTGAAAAAGTATAGCGTGGCAAAGACCACCGGATAGTCGCGATTGATCGTCGCCTCCCAGCCAAGCAAGCCGAGCCCGTCGAGACTGAAAATCACCTCGATCAGAATGGAGCCGGTGAACAGAATGCTGATGAATGCGCTGGGAAATCCGGCGATAACGATCAGCATGGCGTTGCGAAACACATGACCGTACAGCACCTGGCCCTCACTCAAGCCTTTGGCTCTGGCGGTTTGCACATACTGCATGTTGATTTGATCGAGAAACGAGTTCTTGGTCAGCATCGTGAGACTGGCAAAGCCGCTGATCACCATCGCGAGCACCGGCAAGGTGATGTGCCACAGGTAATCGAGAATCTGCTGCAGTGTGGTCATATCATCCCAGCCTGGAGAAGTCAGGCCGCGCAACGGAAACCAGTCAAAGTAGCGTCCACCGGCAAACACCACGATCAATAGTATGGCGAATAGAAAGCCCGGGATCGCGTAGCCGATCACGATCGCGCTGCTGGTCCAGACATCAAAGCGCGATCCATCGCGCACCGCTTTGCGAATACCCAATGGAATGGAAATCAGATACACCAGCAGCGTGGTCCAGAAGCCGAGGCTGATCGATACCGGCATCTTGTCGATCACCAGATCCAGCACACGCTCATCGCGAAAGTAACTCTCGCCAAAGTCGAATCGCGCGTAGTCGGCGATCATGCTGAAGAAACGCTCATGCAGCGGCCGGTCAAAACCGAACTGCGCCTCGATTTCTGCGATGACTTCCGGATCGAGACCTTGCGCACCGCGGTAACGAGACTCAGATCCGGTCTGCCCACCCTGACTGGCAGCGGTATCACCGGCCTGACCGGTGAACTGTGCGGTGGCATCGGTGGCGTTGCCGGTCATCTCTGCGATCAACTGCTCGACCGGCCCGCCCGGTGCAAACTGGATCACAATGAAGTTGATGATCATGATGCCCAGCAATGTCGGGACGATCAGCAACAGTCGGCGCAGAATGTAGGCGTACATGATGGCTTGTCCGGCGTGCCTGCCGATTCAGCTAGCGGGCCAGATCCAGTTTGGCATCCAGCGACTTGTCAATCCACCACAAGTCCGGAAATCCATGCCCGTACTTTGGCACGCGTTCCGGTTTGCCAAACCGATTCCAGTACGCGAGCCTGAAGTTCGCATTGTAGAACTGCGGCACCACGTAATGGTTCCAGAGCAGCGCGCGATCCAGCGCGCGGTTTGCGATTTTAAGGTCGTCGAGTGTCGGCGCAGCGATCACCTTTTCGATCAAGTCATCGACCACCGGATTGTTTATCCCGGCTACATTGGCCGAGCCGCGCACATCGGCTGCCTGGCTGCCATAGAAAGAGCGCAATTCCGGCCCGGGCGGCGGGAAGAAGGTCAAAAACACGGTGACGATGTCAAAATCGAAATCGTCTACCCGCACCTGATACTGGGCACTGTCGACGAGTCTGAAATTTGCATCGATTCCCATGCGGCGCAGGTTCTGCAGAAAAGGCGCGTTGACGCGTTGACTGTCTGGCTGTGCCAACAGAAACTCAACCGTCATCTGACGACCATCCTTCATCAGCTTGCCGCCCTCAAGGGTCCAGCCGGCAGCTTTGAACAGCGCCCCCGCCTCGCGCATGCGCGTGCGTATCCGGCCACTGCCGTCACTGACCGGTGACTGATAGGCCTGCTCGAAAACCTGCTCTGGCAATTGATCGCGGTATGAATCCAGTAGCGCGAGTTCCTCGGCCGCAGGCGCCCCACTGGCGCCGAAGTCGGAGTTGGGGAAGAAGCTGTTGATGCGATCGTACTGGTTATAGAGGATGGTTCGCTTGATGGTCTCGAAGTCGTACAACAGATCGAACGCCCGACGCACGCGGATGTCGTCAAATGGTGCGCGACGAAGATTAAAAAAGAATGCCTGAATGCCACTGGGCGTATTGTCGGCCGGCGTTTCGCGAATGATCTCACCCCGGTCCAGCGCGGGTATGTCGTAGCCGGTGCTCCAGCGCTTGGAGCTGTTCTCGGCCCGAAAGTCAATGTCGCCAGCCTTGAAAGCCTCAAGCATGACTTCCATATCGCGGTAGTAGTCGTAGCGTATGGTCTCAATATTTGAGGTACCCGCGTTGACGTTGAGATCAGCCCCCCAGTAGTTTTCAACCCGTGAATAGGTAATCGAGCGCCCGGCGTCGACATCCGAAATATAATACGGGCCGCTGGCGGGCGCCGGGGTCAGGTAGGTTTTGCTGATGTCACGGCTCGACCAGTAGTCCCGGGATTGCGGACTCAGGCCGGCTACTTTCATCAGCGGTTTCATGGTGTCTGTGGTGGTGAAGTTATATTTCAGCCGGTGCTCGTCCAGCACTTCGACTGACGCTACCTCTTCGAAGAAAGATTTCAAAAACGGCCGGCCGTGGTCACGCATTGCCTGAAACGCAAATTCGAAGTCAGCGGCTGTGATCGGTGTACCGTCATTAAATTTCGCCTCGGGGCGAAGATGAAAGATGATCCAGCTCTTGTCGTCAGGGTATTCCGCGGACTCAGCGATCAAACCATAAGCCGATGACAGTTCATCTGCAGAATTAACCATCAGCGTGTCGCTGGTGTGACCCAGGCTGCGAGGCCAGGTCCCTTTCAGGATGAGGGTGTTGAGACTGTCGAAGGTGCCGAACGCATCGAGCACGATGCTGCCACCTTTTGGCGCCTGGGGATTGACGTAGGGCCAGTGAGACATCGACTCATCATAGAGCGGCTCGCCAAACTCAGCCATCGACCAGGAGCGAGTGGTATCGGCACTCGCCTGGCCTGCCGCCAGCACGACCGCACAGCACATCCCGACTAAACCATAGCGCATTGAGTTTCTGCCATTTTTACTTGATCCATTGATTCTAGCAGTCGCAACGGTAATGTTTGCTCGATGCGCTGCTTGCAATACCGACACAGACAGCCTGGGTGAAAACCGCCAAACCATCGCGTCGCGCACGGCTGGACATCACCCCAACCCTGCTGCAGTATCAGCGAAGTCCATTTTTAAGGCGTCCGCGATGACCCGCGCCGAACCACCCATCAGCCAGGCACTCGTATTGTTTGCCGTTGAACCTGGCAGAGTCGGCGACTTTTACCGCCAGGCACTCAACATTGAAACCATTGATGCCGACGCCTCGCACGAACTGCTGCGCGGCAATGGCATCGAGATCGTCGTGCACGCGATCGCCCCGCGCTATGCCAGCCAAATCACGATCGAACAGCCCCCGGTGCCGCGCAATGGCACCGCCTTCAAACCGGTGTTTGTAGTAGACGATCTGAATCGGGTAAAAACTGCAGCCAAACAAACCGGCGGGCATCTCAAACCGCTAAAGCAGGCCTGGCAGATTCGCGGTGCCACGGTGCTGGATGGCTGGGACCCGGAAGGCAACATTGTGCAATTTCGACAACCATCGAGCTAAAGCAGTTCACCGCATGGCGTACACATCGACCGCTAACGTCTGATGCAATCAGCACAAATCGCGATCAGAATCGAGCAACTGCGCGCCGGCCACCGCCCATTTTGCGTGGTCACGATCGGTCAA
The DNA here is from genome assembly GCA_964646405.1 of uncultured Granulosicoccaceae bacterium. Classification (GTDB taxonomy): domain Bacteria; phylum Pseudomonadota; class Gammaproteobacteria; order Granulosicoccales; family Granulosicoccaceae; genus CAKZSB01. The sequence goes on from CAZYDV010000124.1 coordinate 11,931, forward strand.
ACTGCACCCGAGTTAACGCATCAGGTGATCGTGCTGTTCGCCCATGGCGATAACAAACGACCAACAATCGAAGGCCAGATTGGCAGCCGCCGTTTGCAAAACGTGATTGTTGAAACAAGCTGCCGCTGCATTCGCAGTGGCGAGCCCTCGAGACTAAAGCTCGCACCGGCTGATATGGATAGGCAAAACCAGCAGCCAGATGGTGCAGAAGACACACCATGGATTGAGGTGATCGTCGAGCCGGTGCTCAGCTATGCCCGATTGATTGTGTTCGGTGACTCGGCGATCGCGCAGGCACTACCCGTCGTCGCTACCACGATTGAGATCGACGCATTGCGGGTTGGGCTGAACCACGCCGGACAGATCGTTGCCAGGGACGAGCATCAGACGCCGGTGCTGGTGCAGGCGCGCGACAGTGTTGTCGTGGCGATGCAGGGCCATGATGATCACACCGCGCTAACGCTGGCATTGCAATCTGCCGCCGGCTACGTCGGTGTGATCGGCGGCAGTCGGCGCAAGATTGCCTTTTTAACTGATCGACTGACTGATGTCATCGTGGCCGACCGGCTGGCGTCGTTGCACGTGCCGGCCGGGCTCGATATCGGGGCTGTGGCGCCTGGGGAAATCGCGCTATCAATTATTGCAGAGGTGATCGCCTATCGACGCCAGCCCAACTGACAACGCCTGCGGCGTGACCTCAGCGCAAGCGCGCTGCGCCAAACAGCGTCGGATCCTGCCAGTGGCGATCGGGCTGGCGGGTCCAGGCCCAATTCCACTTTGCATCGCGGATGCCGCCGTTGTCGTCGTCATTGATGTGCACATCAATGCCGATGATGTCGCCATCGCCGGCACCAAGCTGGTCGAGCGGAATCGCTATCTCGACATTAAAACCCGTGCTCACCGCTGGCAGATTGGCCACACCTGAACTCCAGCCGCTGGCGATATCCTCGTTAAAACCCGCACTGCTGATGGCGAATTCAATGCCAGCCGGCACCGGTGCCGAATTTTGTCCCGCGACCAAAGTGCCTTCGACGTCGCCATGCGGCGCGATGAATATTAGCTGCAGATCATTGACACCGTCGTAGGTGTCGAACCTGGAATTGTCGCCATCGATATACAGCTCGACACTGTCGTCCTGCCACTGTTGTGTGCCAGAGTCCACGACGATATCCTCATCGATCACACGAATAGCCAGGTACAGCCAGGTTTGATCGTGAACAGCGCGCAACTCGTGAGTCGGCTCTCCGCTGGAAAATCCATTGGATGGCGTGGTTTTCAACAGTTTGTCGATCCAAATACCAGTGATAGCGAGGCTGGCCTGCCCGGAGCTGATCATTCGATCGCGCCAGACTTCATCATTAAGGCTGCCATCGATTTGCGGCGCAAGCTGAGCTGGAATCTGATCGAAATCTGCCACGTCGACCAGTGTGGCAGTGCTATCGGAAATATCCAGCTCCTGCAGGTTGGCCAGACCATCTGCATCGCTATCGATGTTGATATTCAAATCACTGGCTGTCAGGCTGATCGAGTTTTCACCTGGCTCTACGGTGATCTGACCGCTCCAGTTTGCGATCAAAGAACGATTCAGGGCGTTCGCCTCCAGCACAATATTTTTAACGTCGCCAGCGCTTGCGAAATTCACGGCAGTGGCGAAGATCGGACCGCCCCGGGGCCGCAAATTGACCACCTGCCCGTCGATCGTGGAGGTGACCCAAAGGTTGTCATCAGCGGTATTGGCAAGGCCAGTCAGATCTACCTGCAAAGCCAAAGTAGCAACTGCGACACCGGTTTGTCCCAATGGATTGTCAATGGTGCTGAAGGAATCGAAGGGTTCGGCGTCGGCGTTTCTCTCTGCGAGGTTGCTGCCGCCGTCGAAGTCGTCGTCTGGTTGTGTCAGCTGCGCCGCATCGATTCGAAGGGTTGAGGCTGTCTCTGGCAACATAGATGTCTCGGTCTGCATCAGGACCAGCAGTTGCCCCTGATAAACCTCGTAGAGTTCCAGCCGCCAGACCACCGATGGATCGCGAACGCCGGTTTTAAACTCTCCGAGAAAACGATCTCCATTGTCGATCAGTTCAAACGTCGAGCCGCCGTATTGAAAACGCGCATTTACATTGTTGATATTGGCGTTGTTGAGACTATCGGGCACCTCCACTTCGACAAACAGTTCATCTCCCAGCACACCTGAATCTGGTGCAGCATCGATAACGGAATCGCTGCCACCGCCACCGCCACCGCCACACGCAAAAAGCAGGGCAGACAGTGCAGTCACTGCTACAACACGCATCACCTGCGCTCCACAGCTGCCATCAAGTATCACGGTCATTCTCCAGATTGGGCAACACGTTAGTTAGAGAATTCGATTTCGCCAAACCAGGTCGGATTCATCCAGGCGTTGTCGGCTCCATCCGGGCCGCGCCACCCGTACTTGCGATTTCGATCACCGCTGTCGTCATCATCGTTGTACTGGACATCCAAACCCATGCCAGAGTGTATGTCGATACCCAGTTCGATCAGTGGCAGACTAATTTCCAGTTGTGTCAATCCGCGACTGAAATCGTGTGTCATACGGTACTGCAGATTGGCGGGGACCGGAATCGACCCACTGCCGGCGGCCACCACGTCCAAAGACTGCGCACTGGCATCGGCAAAACGAAAATTCAACGCCAGATCATTGTTGCCATCGTAGAGATCCAATCTGCTGTTATCACCATCGATGTAGATCTCGATCGAGTCGTCCTGCCAGTGCTGCTCTGCCGAGTCAACCACAATGGTGTGATCCTGAATCTGCACGCCAAGATACAGGTTGGTGAAATCGTGCACCGCGGTAAAGAAACGTTCTGACGGGTTATCTGACGCGGCCGGGGTTCCCAGTAGAATGGCGTCGAGCGGCATGGTATTTCCCCCTGCATGCCAGGACATATCCTGCAGATCGCCATCAATCACCGGCGCGACACCGCCGGCGATAACCGGAATGATGTATTCGGGGCCATTCGATACAGGGCTCGTGCCGCGACGCAATTCTTCAAGGTTAGTGGTGCCATCTCGATCGAGATCCCACTCGGAGTTAAAGTCGGACCACTCAAAATGTGCATCGTTTACACCGTTTCGAAGTGTCATCAGACGAGACGCAAAAGCCAGTGCCAAACCGCCTGGATTAAAGTGATACGGCAATTCAGCGACTCGCATACTGATGCCGATATCACGCGGCTGCCCACCCACTTCCAGCCCGAAACCCGTTGCCTCGTATTGTTCGCTTGTCTGGTTGTAGGAAATGGCGAACTTGCCATTGTTGTTCGCCAGAGAATCGACAACGGTTTCAAAGCGCACAAAGCCGGCGTCATGGAGTGATTGCACCCAGTCGGCAACGCGAAAGGAAAAATCGATCCGGGTAGTCTCCGGCACACCCGGGTTGAGTTCGTCTTCCAGTTCCTGGAGGTTCGAAATACCGTCGCCATCGGGATCAAAGTCTGCACCGCTGGTCTGGTAGTGATCCGAACTGACCAACAGTGTCTGATCGGTGTCGAGCCACTTGCTGCCCTCACGAATGGCGATGAGTAAGCCTGATGCTGGCTCGCGAATCTCAATTCGATAGTAGTACCGGGCACTGCCGGTGGCATTGAACGGCACATTGAATGGCGCCCCCGGATTCACCCGACTGACGATGCCGGCCCCTTTGAGTTCGATCGTGTACTCCAGATCGACATCGCGCAGTGCGCCGATTCTTGCCGGGACCTCTACCTGCATCAGGATTGCCAGTTCGCTAACATCGTCGGATGCAGGAAACTCAGCACCCGGCGTACTCTGGGCTACATGGTCGGATCCGCTGCCACCGCAAGCGGCTAAAAGGGCGGCCGCTACCGATGCCGTGGCAATCGTGCGACTGGCGTCTACAAACCACTGCTGACAGGTCTCGACGACACGGGTAAATGGCGATTTCACATAAGACTCCCGGCACTGTGCCTGCACATACCTTATGACACCCCACTCTCTGTTAAGTGACGCTCAATCGGTACATTTGTTCACGCAGCGTAACGGATTAAAATTGTCATGACAATAAGGAAAGGTTAACATCCATCAGGAGTGTGGACAGCGCCTGCGCGTTAGCCGTACAGCAACTATAGATACCTGGAGTACGACACACCCATGCTGCGTGACGGGATATTGAAAAAGATTGTTAATTGCTTGATACGAATGGCCCGCACACTGCCGGCGTTATCGCTAATTGCAGCCCTACCGATCAGCGGATGGGCAACGACCCTCGATATCGATCCACCACCGCTGAGTGCGGCGTTGCTCGCCAGCGAATTCGAAGGCTGCAATGTCCGCCAGCAGAACCAGCTTGCGCAGCTGCTGCTGGAAGCTCAGCTTGGGCTTACCGCGCTGACTGCAGAGCTCGACGAGACC
>CAZYDV010000125.1:0-16157 GCA_964646405.1 uncultured Granulosicoccaceae bacterium
ATTCGCGAAGGTGGTCGTACCGTAGGCGCCGGTGTCGTCGCCAAGATTCAGGACTAGAAAAAATGGCTGTTGCACCGTCACAAACGATTCGTATCCGCCTGAAGGCTTTCGATCATCGACTGATCGATCGCTCTGCGCGCGAAATTCTTGAAACCGCCAAGAGAACCGGGGCACGTGTGCTTGGCCCGATTCCATTGCCGACCAAGAAAGAGCGCTTCACCATCCTGATTTCGCCGCACGTGAACAAGGATGCGCGCGATCAGTATGAGATCCGAACGCACAAGCGCCTGATGGATATCGTCGATCCGACGGACAAGACCGTCGATGCTTTGATGAAGCTCGACCTCGCAGCCGGCGTGGATGTTCAGATCAAACTGAGCTAGGCACACAACGCCTCCCGGCAACGGGAGGCGACATAAGAAGTGACCATAACGCGTGACAGGCTATTAACGTAGCTGCTATAATGTTCGGCTTGCCACGCTTAAACCCTTCCAGATCGGCGGTGTTGTACCTCTGCCGCCGGAAATATTTTGGAGAATAACAATGCCTATGGGTGTTGTCGGTCGTAAGGCCGGTATGACACGCGTCTTTAATGACGCTGGGGATTCTGTCCCGGTAACCGTGGTGGAGGTTGCTCCCAATCGAGTTACTGCGCTTAAGACTCAAGAGAAAGACGGATACTCGGCGATGCAGGTGACTGCGGGTGCCCGACGTGCGTCGAACTTGAGCAAGGCGGAAGCGGGTCACTTCGCAACGGCAGGCGTGGAGGCCGGTCGCAGGCTTTGGGAATTTCGCACCGAAGACCTGGAAGAAGAATTGACTGTCGGGCAGGAGATCGGCGTCGACCGATTCGAAGTCGGGCAGAAGGTCGATGTCAGTGGCGTGACCATTGGTAAGGGGTTCGCCGGTGGCGTGAAACGACACAACTTCAAGATGCAGGATGCCACGCACGGCAACTCACTGGCACACCGCGCACCTGGCTCGATCGGCCAGAACCAGACACCCGGTCGCGTATTCAAGGGCAAGCGCATGGCAGGTCACATGGGGTCGGTGAAGCGCACGATTCAGAATCTTCAGGTGGTTCGGGTCGATGCCGAACGCCAGTTGCTGCTGATCAGCGGCAGCGTGCCGGGTGCTGACGGTGGCGATGTAATCGTCAAGCCGTCAGTTAAGGCCAGGAGCTAGTCATGGAAATTCAAACCAAAGGCGGATCGGCTGTCGGTGTCTCGGATGCCGTGTTTGATGCGCCATTCAACGAAGCGCTGGTTCATCAGGTCGTGACTGCTTATATGGCAGGCGCACGATCTGGCAACAGTGCGCAAAAAAACCGCTCGGCAGTTAGAGGCGGCGGGGCTAAGCCCTGGCGTCAGAAAGGTACTGGCCGTGCGCGTGCCGGTACGATTCGAAGCCCGATCTGGCGCTCTGGCGGTGTGACATTCGCCTCTGAGAAGCGCGACTACGCCGTCAAGGTCAACCGCAAGATGTATCGCGGCGCGCTGCGGGCGATCGTCTCCGAGCTTGCCCGCAGCGGCCGGCTGGTGGTGGTCGATTCGATCGACATGGCAGAGCCGAAAACCCGCGTGATGCGCGAGCTGCTGGCAGACTGGTCGACTACCGATGCGCTGATCATTGATGCAGATCTGGAGGCCAATGTTCATCTGGCGGCCAGAAACTTGCCGCATGTCACGACCACTGATGTCGACGGTATCAATCCATGGTTGTTGCTTCGGCACGAATCCGTGGTGGTGACGTCAGCCGCGCTGAAGAAAATAGAGGAGCGTCTGGCGTGAACGAAGAGCGCGTATACAATGTGCTGTTGATGCCGCACATTTCAGAAAAGTCCGCCACTCAGGCAGAGCTCAGCGGTCATCATACTTTTAAGGTCGCAGCCGGAGCCACCAAGCTCGAGGTGCGCCGAGCCGTAGAAAAGCTCTTTGGCGTCGATGTGGTTTCAGTGCGTATGCTCAATGTCAAAGGCAAGCAGAAAAGACATGGTGCGCGATTAGGTCGCCGTTCCGACATGCGCAAAGCCATTGTTCGCGTCGCGGAAGGGCAAGACATAGACTACGTAGGTCTGGAAGGCTAAAAATGGCGTTACACACTACAAAACCTACTTCAGCCGGACGCCGTCACCAGGTTCGTGTCGTCGATACCACGCTGCATTCCGGTGGACCGTACGAGCCGCTGGTTGCACCAAAGAAGCGCTCCGGTGGTCGTAACAGCTCCGGCCGAATCAGTGTTCGGCACCGCGGTGGTGGCCACAAGCAGCGCTACCGCATTATCGACTTCAAGCGCCGCAAGGATGGTATACCGGCATTGGTCGAGCGGATCGAATACGATCCGAATCGCACAGCCCGCATCGCGCTGCTGAAGTACGCCGATGGCGAGCGAGCGTACGTCATTGCGGCCAACAAAATGAGCGCGGGTGACACAGTCATCTCCGGTCGGGAAGCGCCGATCAAAACCGGCAACGTGTTGCCACTCTCGAATATTCCGGTCGGTACCATCGTCCACTGCGTTGAACTCAAACCTGGCAAAGGTGCCCAGATGGCGCGCAGCGCCGGCGCATCGGTACAGTATGTTGCCCGTGAAGGCAGCTACGCGACACTGCGTTTGCGTTCGGGTGAAATGCGCAAAGTGTTGGTTGATTGCCGAGCCTGCATCGGCGAGGTAAGTAACGGTGAACATTCACTGCGCAAGCTTGGTAAGGCCGGTGCGAAACGCTGGCGCGGTGTTCGCCCGACGGTTCGCGGTGTGGCGATGAACCCGGTTGATCACCCGCATGGCGGTGGTGAAGGCCGTACTTCTGGTGGCCGGCACCCGGTCAGCCCCTGGGGTGTTCCGACCAAGGGTTACAAGACTCGATCAAACAAGCGCACCGACAACCTCATTGTCCGTCGCGGCAAGAAACGATAAGCGAGAATTAACGTGCCACGTTCTCTGAAAAAAGGCCCGTTCATCGATCATCACCTGATCAAAAAGGTAGATGAAGCGGTGGCGGCAAACAGCAAGAAGCCAATCAAGACCTGGTCTCGTCGTTCGATGATCAGTCCTGAGATGGTGGGTCTCACCATCGCCGTTCACAACGGGCGGCAGCATGTGCCGGTTCTGATCAGCGAAAATATGGTGGGCCACAAGCTGGGTGAGTTTTCTCAGACTCGCACCTACCGCGGCCACGTTGCCGACAAGAAGGCCCGGTGATGAGAACTCAGGCAAAGTTGCGTCACGCACGCATTTCCGCGCAGAAGGTGCGGCTGGTGGCTGATCAGGTTCGCGGCATGCCGGTCGAGAAGGCGGTGGAGTTGCTGACGTTTAGTAAGAAGAAAGCGGCAGGTCTGGTGAAGGGAGTCCTGAATTCAGCCATTGCCAACGCCGAACACAACGAAGGGGCCGACATCGACGAGCTGGTCGTCAGCGCGATTATGATCGATGAAGGACCGACGATGAAACGAATACAGCCACGCGCGAAGGGCAGAGCGAATCGCATTCTGAAGCGCTCCAGCCACATTACCGTCGTCGTGGGAGACTAGTCACATGGGACAGAAAGTACATCCGGTTGGTATTCGCCTCGGTATTTCCGCAGACTGGAATTCAACCTGGTATGCCGGTAGCCGCGACTACGCGAACTACCTGAACGAAGACATGAAAGTGCGCGAGTTTCTGAAAAAGAAGCTGGCTCACGCGTCTATCAGTCGAATCCAGATTGACCGGCCTGCTCGCGCGGTGGTGATCACGATTCACACTGCACGACCGGGCATCGTGATTGGTAAGAAGGGCGAGGACGTCGAGCGTCTGCGTCGTGCCATCGCGCCGATGCTGGGCATGAACATCAACAACGTTAAGGTCAATGTCAGCGAGATCCGCAAGCCGGAGCTGGACGCCAAGCTGGTTGCCGAAGGCGTCGCGCAGCAACTCGAGCGCCGCGTTATGTTCCGGCGTGCGATGAAGCGGGTACTGACTAACACCATGAGACTCGGTGCACGCGGTGTGAAAATCGCCGTGTCCGGTCGACTCAACGGTGCTGAGATCGCACGTCGAGAGTGGTACCACGAAGGTCAGGTGCCGCTGCACACCCTGCGGGCGGACATTGACTACGGCGTCGCCGAAGCACACACCACTTATGGCGTCATCGGCATCAAGATCTGGATCTGCAAGGGCGAAGTGTTCAACTTCGATGAAATTCGCGGTGGCGAAACTTCGAAGCAAGCCGCAAGCGCCTGACGGGTAATCGTAATGTTACAACCGAAACGCACTAAATTCAGAAAACAGCACAAGGGCCGCAATCGCGGACTTGCGCAGGCTGGCAACAAGGTCAGCTTCGGGGAGTACGGCCTCAAGGCAGTCGCTCGAGGCAGGCTGACTGCGCGGCAAATTGAATCCGCTCGTCGTGCCATGACCCGTCATATCAAGCGTGGTGGAAAAATCTGGATTCGAATTTTCCCGGACACGCCCATCACCAAAAAGCCTATCGAAGTTCGTATGGGTAAAGGTAAGGGTAACGTCGAGTACTGGGTTGCGAAAGTTCAGCCTGGAACCGTGCTCTATGAAATGGAAGGTGTCAGCGAAGAAATCGCACGCGAAGCGTTTCGTCGCGCTGCCGCCAAACTGCCGGTCCAGACTTCATTCGTTATAAGGACGGTCGCCTGATGAAAGCCAGCGAACTGCGCGAAAAGAGCGTCGAAGAGTTGCAGACTGAACTGGTGGCTCTGCGCAAGGAACAATTCAACCTGCGCATGCAGATGGGCTCTGGCCAACCGGTGAGACCTCATCTGTTCGGAGTGGCTCGTAAGAACATAGCGCGTGTGAAGACATTGATTAGCGAAAAGAAAGCAGCGGGTAACAGCTGATGAGCGAGAACAAGACAAGCCTGCAGCGCACCGTGATCGGTAAGGTCACCAGCAACGCGATGGAAAAATCGGCAACTGTGCTCGTGGAGCGCCGTGTTCGTCACGCTGTGTATGGAAAGTTCATCACACGCTCCACCAAGTACCACATCCATGACGCGGACAATCAGACCAACGTCGGTGACATTGTACGAATCAGAGAGTGTCGGCCCATTTCGAAGACCAAGTCCTGGACGCTGGACGAGGTGATCACCCCTGCCGTCTAGACGGTGGCTGTGACAAACCCGGAAATAAAAAATGATACAAATGCAATCCGTATTGAATGCGGCCGACAACAGCGGGGCCAAAAGCGTTCAGTGTATTAAGGTGCTGGGTGGCTCTCGCCGTCGCTACGCGCGCATTGGCGATGTCATCAAGGTGAGCATCAAGGATGCAATCCCTCGCGGCAAGGTCAAGAAGGGCGAGGTCTACAATGCTGTTGTGGTCCGCACCCGTAAAGGCGTTCGTCGCTCTGATGGTTCTGCTATCCGCTTTGATCAGAATGCCGCGGTGATTCTGAACGCCAAGCTTGAGCCGATTGGCACACGTATCTTCGGGCCGGTTACTCGCGAGTTGAGATCAGAGAAGTTTATGAAGATCATCTCGCTTGCACCCGAAGTGCTCTAGGTCGGGATAGAGACATGAGAAAAATTATTAAGGGCGACGAGGTAATCGTCGCGACGGGCAAGGATAGAGGGCGACGCGGCACTGTGCGGCAGGTCGTCAACGCGAGCAAAGCGATCGTAGACGGTGTCAATGTCGTCAAAAAGCATCAGAAAGGCAATCCCAACGCCGGCGTAACCGGAGGGATCGTCGACAAGGAAATGCCTATACAGCTTTCCAATCTGATGATATTCAATCCCGCCACCGGAAAGGGTGATCGCGTGGGTTTCAAAACACTTGAAGATGGCACCAAAGTGCGCTTCTTCAAATCCAACGGTGAGACTGTCAGCTGACAGGTATTGATTGATGACCAGGCTGGAACAAACATACAAAGAGACGATCGCGCCGGCGCTATTTGAGCAGTTCAAATACAAGAGCGTGATGCAAGTGCCTCGTCTGCAAAAGATCACCATCAACATGGGGTTGGGTGAGGCAGTCGGTGACCGTAAGGTGATCGAGAAGGCGACGGCGGATTTGGCCAGCATAACCGGGCAAAAGCCGGTGGTGCGGCTGGCGCGCAAGTCTATTGCGGGATTCAAAATCCGCGACGGCTGGCCGATCGGCGCCAAGGTCACCCTGAGACGCAATCACATGTATGAGTTTCTCGACCGCCTCATTACCATCGCCATTCCGCGTATTCGTGACTTTCGCGGTTTGAACGCAAAGTCGTTCGATGGACGGGGTAACTACACCATGGGTGTGCGTGAGCAGATTATCTTCCCGGAGATCGACTACGACAAGATCGACGCGATTCGCGGGATGGACATCACGCTGACCACCACTGCCACAACCGATGAGGAAGCGCGTGCGTTATTGCGCAGCTTCAACTTCCCTTTCAGGCAATAAGTTCAATGGCTAAAAAGTCTATGTTGGCGCGCGAGAGCAAGCGCACTCAGCTGGTTGTCAAGCACTCCGCCAAGCGTGCGGCTCTGCGGGACATCCTGAAATCAGAGGATGCGAGCTACGAGGAGAAGATGGATGCTTCTCGTCAGCTGCAGACCTTGCCACGCGACTCGAGTGCGTCACGCGGTCGCAACCGGTGTCGCGTCAGTGGTCGTCCGCACGGTTATTACCGAAAGTTCGGGCTGGCCAGAAACAAACTGCGCGAGGCAGCCATGCGGGGCGATGTCCCCGGGTTGTCCAAGGCGAGCTGGTAGGAGAACAACATGAGCATGTCAGATCCCATCGCGGATATGTTGACCCGCGTACGCAACGGTCAACAGGCGCGCAAGGTCAGCGTTACTATGCCGGCCTCCAAGTCAAAGCTCGCCATCGCCAAGGTGCTGGTTGCTGAAGGTTATGTCAGCGGTTGTGAAGAACAGGACGTTGAAGGCAAGAAGCAACTGACGATTGGCCTGAAGTACTTTGACAACGCACCGGTTATCTCGAAGATCGAACGCGTCAGTCGTCCGGGTCTTCGAATATACAAGAATAAAGACGAGCTACCGCAGGTGCTCGGTGGGCTGGGTGTCGCGATCATATCGACTTCTAAGGGGGTTGTGACGGATACGACCGCCCGGCAGTCTGGTGAGGGCGGTGAAGTCCTCTGTTACGTTTCGTAGGCGCTTAGAATAATGTCAAGAGTAGCCAAAGCTCCGGTGGAAATACCGGGTGGCGTCACCGTCACAGTCGATGGAAATACCGTTTCTGCCAAGGGTCCAAAAGGGGCCAGCTCGGTAGACGTTCACAAAGTCGTCAAGGTTGAGATGGACGATGGTGTGGTGCGGGTAGCGCCTGCCAAGTCGGATCAGAAGGCGGTCGCGATGGCCGGTACCATGCGGTCGCTGATCAACAATATGGTCGTGGGTGTCACCGCCGGTTTCGAAAAACGTCTTGAACTGCGCGGCGTAGGTTATCGCGCCCAGGCACAGGGCAACACGGTCAATCTGACACTGGGTTTTTCGCATCCTGTGGCGCATGCTGTGCCCGAGGGTGTGAAGGTCGAGACGCCTTCACAGACCGAGATCGTCGTGTCGGGTATCGACAAGCAGATGGTTGGGCAAGTGGCTGCAGATCTGCGATCGTATCGCCCTCCCGAGCCCTACAAGGGTAAGGGCGTTCGCTATAAAGACGAACAAGTCGTCATGAAAGAGGCGAAGAAAAAATAAGATGGATAAGAAGAATTCCAGACAGCGCCGTGCACGCAAAACTCGCGCGCACATTCGTGAACTCGGTGTCACGCGACTAACCATACATCGCACGCCTCGGCACATTTACGCTCAGGTTATTGATACACAGGGTAATGTTGTCGCCAGCGCCACAACCTTGCAGAAAGATATCAGTGCCGGGCTCAAGTACACCGGCAACAGCGAAGCAGCCGCAGCGGTGGGCAAAGCGGTCGCCGAACGGGCATCTGCGAAGGGTGTCAGCGAAGTGGCTTTTGATCGCTCCGGTTTCCAGTATCACGGTCGAGTGAAGGCTCTGGCAGACGCCGCCAGAGAAGCCGGTCTCAAATTCTAGGCTGAATGAAAAATGTCATCTGATCCAAATTCCAGTGCCGACGGCCTGATTGAAAAGCTCGTCACGGTCAATCGCGTAGCGAAAGTTATCAAAGGGGGCCGCCAGTTCGGTTTCACCGCATTGACGGTTGTCGGCGACGGCGACGGTAAAGTCGGCTTCGGTTACGGCAAGGCGCGCGAAGTGCCTGTCGCGATTCAGAAGGCGATGGAAAAGGCGCGTAAAAACATGACTCAGGTGGCGCTTAAGGACGGCACGCTGCAATACGCGCTGAATGGTCGGCACGGTGCGGCGAAGGTCTATATGCAGCCTGCATCAGATGGTACCGGCATCATTGCCGGTGGCCCGATGCGAGCGGTTTTTGAGGCGGTCGGTGTGCGTAACGTCTTGGCCAAGATCAACGGCTCAAACAACGCGATCAACGTGGTTCGCGCGACCATCCAGGGGCTCACCTCGATGCAATCGCCTGAGAGTGTGGCAGCCAAGCGCGGCAAGTCCGTCGAAGAGATAACTGGCTAGAACCATGGCTAAGACGATGAAAGTCACGCTCGTTCGCAGCGCGAACGGACGTTTGAAAAAACACCAGGCCTGCGTGCGTGGGCTGGGTTTGCGTCGCATGCACCAGACGGTCGAGGTCATCGACACGCCGGAGACACGCGGCATGGTGAATAAAGTCTCGTACATGGTGCGAGTCGAGGAATCCTGATGCATCTGAACGATCTGAAACCTGCCCCCGGCAGCAAGCCGACTGCCAAGCGAGTCGGGCGCGGTATCGGCTCCGGTATGGGCAAAACCTGTGGCCGTGGCCACAAGGGTCAGCATTCGCGCTCGGGAGGCTACCACAAGGTTGGCTTCGAGGGTGGTCAGATGCCCATCCAGCGCCGTCTGCCAAAGTTCGGCTTTAAGTCGCGCAAGGGCCGTTATGTTGCCGAGGTGCGGTTGTCTGAGCTGACTGCCATCGAAGGGGATGTTACCGTAGCCGCTTTGATCGAAGCGGGCGTGGTACCAGCCCAGACGCGTAAAGCCAAGATCATACTGTCCGGCGAGATCAACAAGCCGGTAACGCTCGTTGATGTAGTTGCCACGGCGGGTGCCGCGAAAGCCATCGTTGCTGCCGGCGGCAAGGCCGGAGATTAATTTTGGCCACTTCTGCAGAGTCCATCGGCGGCGGGATAGGCAAATCGTCTGAGCTGCGTCAGCGCTTATTGTTTGTGCTGCTCGCCCTCATTATTTTTCGCATCGGCGCTCACATTACGATACCCGGTGTCGATCCCAAAATAATGGCGGCTCTGTTTGAGCAGCAGCGCGGCGGCATTCTCGACATGTTCAACATGTTCGGCGGTGGTGCGCTGAGCCGGATGTCTCTGTTTGCCCTGGGCGTCATGCCCTATATTTCGGCGTCGATCATCATGCAGCTGTTGACGCATGTGGTGCCCAGTCTTGAGCAATTGCGCAAGGAGGGCGAGAGTGGACGCAAGAAGATCACCAAGTACACGCGATACGGCACACTGGTTCTGGCATCGGTTCAGGCCGTTGGCGTTTGTATCGCGCTGCAGGGTCAACAGGCCGCTGGCGCCCCGTTGGTCTATTTTGGTGGTATCGGTTTTGTGCTAACCGGTGCGATCAGTCTGGTGACTGGCACCATGTTCCTGATGTGGCTCGGTGAGCAGGTAACCGAACGCGGCATTGGCAACGGTATTTCCATACTGATTTTTGCCGGCATCGTGTCCGGATTACCGGCGGCGATTGGCGGCACACTGGAACTGGCGCGAACCGGAGAGATTTCGTCGCTGATTGTGTTGATCCTGATCGTGTTGACATTTGGTGTGACAGCGTTTGTCGTGTTTGTCGAGCGTGGCCAGCGTCGTATCACAGTGAACTATGCCAAACGGCAGCAGGGCCGCAAGATGTTTGCAGCGCAGCAGAGCCACCTGCCGCTTAAATTGAATATGGCTGGTGTGATTCCGCCTATTTTTGCCAGCAGCATTATCCTGTTTCCGGCTACAATGGGCGATTTCGCGTCGAGCTCTTCAGGCATGACCTGGCTGCAGAACATCGTCTCGACGCTTCAGCCGGGGCAACCGATCTACGTCTTGTTGTACGCGGCGGCGATTATTTTCTTCTGTTTCTTTTACACCTCGCTCGTATTCAATGCGCGCGAGACCGCTGACAACCTGAAGAAGTCCGGTGCCTTTATTCCCGGCATCCGACCGGGTGAGCAGACTGCCAGATACATAGATGGGGTGCTGACTCGCCTGACACTGGTTGGCGCATTGTACATCACGCTGGTTTGTCTGTTGCCCGAGTTTCTGATTCTGTGGTGGAACGTTCCGTTCTATTTTGGCGGTACGTCACTGCTGATCATTGTCGTTGTCATCATGGACTTCATTGCGCAGTCCCAGGCTCACATGATGAGCAACCAGTACGACAGCCTGCTGAAAAAGGCAAACCTGAAAGGACACGGAGCCAAAGGCTCCCGGTAAACAATCGAGGTCGCGCCTGGTCGCGGATATTGAAATGAAAGTCAGAGCATCAGTTAAGAAAATCTGCCGCAACTGCAAAGTGATTAAGCGGCATGGCGTCATCCGTGTGATTTGCACGGACCCGAGACACAAGCAGAGACAGGGCTGAAAAAATGTCCCACCAGATCACTGAAGGCGGCAACTAATGGCGCGTATCGCTGGAATCAATATTCCCGTAAATAAGCATACCTGGGTAGCGCTTACATCCATTTACGGTATCGGCCGAACCACTGCGTACAAAATTTGTGCACAGGCGGGCGTCGACCCGGCCACCAAGGTGAGAGAGCTCGCCGAGTCTCAGGTCGAGGCGCTGCGTGGCGAAGTGGCGAAATTCACAGTTGAAGGTGATCTGCGTCGAGACGTCTCGATGAATATCAAGCGTCTGATGGACCTTGGCAGCTACCGTGGCATACGGCACAGAAGAGGTCTGCCGATGCGCGGACAGAGGACCAAAACCAATGCCCGTACCCGCAAGGGTCCGCGCCGTCCGATCAAAAAGTAGTATTGCGGTACCAGGAACCTTAAGAAATGGCCCAAAAACAAGCGAAAGCGAAGAAGAAGCCGAATCGCGTGATCACCGATGGTATCGCGCATGTTCATGCTTCTTTCAACAACACCATCGTGATGATCACTGACCGCCAGGGCAACGCGCTCGCCTGGGCGACTGCCGGAGGATCCGGTTTTCGCGGATCTCGCAAGAGCACCCCGTTTGCCGCTCAGGTGGCTGCCGAGCGCGCCGGTACGGTTGCGCTCGAATACGGCATGAAAAACCTCGATGTCAAAGTAAAGGGCCCGGGGCCCGGGCGCGACTCCGCAGTTCGCTCTCTTAATGCCGCCGGTTTCAAGATCAATAACATCATTGACGTGACGCCCATTCCCCACAACGGTTGCCGCCCTCCCAAGCGGCGCCGGGTTTAGGTGCAGGAGCTTATCTAGTGGCCAGATACATTGGACCGAAATGCAAGCTGAGTCGGCGCGAAGGCACCGATCTTTTCCTGAAATCGGGTTTGCGCGGTATCGATTCCAAGTGCAAGCTTGAGACGCCGCCTGGGGTGCACGGTGGCAAGCGTGCCCGCCTGTCAGACTACGCTCTGCAGCTTCGCGAAAAGCAGAAGCTTCGCCGCATGTACGGCGTGCTTGAAAAGCAGTTTCGCAATTACTACAAAGAAGCGGCCCGCATCAAGGGCTCGACCGGTGAGAACCTGCTGAGCCTGCTCGAAGGTCGTCTCGATAACGTCGTGTACCGTATGGGCTTTGGCTCTACCCGCGCCGAGGCGCGACAGCTGGTGTCACACAAGTCGATCTTGGTCGATGGCAAGACAGTCAACATCCCATCTTATCAGGTTAAGCCGAATCAGATCATCTCGATTCGAGAAGCGTCGAAGAAGCAGGCGCGAATTACTGATTCGTTGCAGCTGGCTAAGCAGCGCGCATCTACTGGCTGGATTGAAGTAGATGAGAAAAAAATGGAGGGTATCCTAAAATCCCTACCAGACCGTAGTGATCTGCCAGCAGAAATCAACGAATCACTGGTCGTGGAACTGTACTCCAAGTAGAGAGACTACGAATATGGGCGCAATGCAATCGGAATTTTTAAAGCCTCGAATCGTCGATGTATCGGCGACTAACGAGCGTCATGCCAAGGTTACGCTTGAGCCCCTGGAGCGGGGTTTCGGGCATACCCTCGGAAATGCACTGCGGCGAATCCTTCTGTCATCGATGCCAGGGGCGGCCGTCGTGGAAGCTGAGATCGAAGGGGTGTTGCACGAATACACCACCATCGAAGGTGTGCAGGAAGACGTACTGGACCTGCTGTTGAATCTGAAGGAGGTCGCGATTGTGCTGCACTCCAAAGACGAAGCGAACCTGACGCTGAAGAAAAAGGGGCCGGGTGTCGTCACCGCCGGTGATATCACTGTCGATCACGATGTCGAGATCAAGAACCCCGAGAAGATCATCTGCAACCTCACCAAGACTGGCGAGATTGCGATCAACATGCGGGCGCGCAGCGGCCGTGGCTATGAACCTGCAACCAACCGCACACTGGCCGAGGGCGAGAATCGTCCCATCGGCGCACTGCAACTGGATGCCTCGTTCAGCCCGATTTCGAAAGTCGCCTACAACGTTGAGAGCGCGCGCGTCGAACAACGCACCGACCTCGACAAGTTGATCATCGATCTGGAGACTAATGGCACGATCGATCCGGAAGAGGCGATTCGCAAGGCAGCGACGATTCTGCAGGAGCAACTGTCGGTATTCGTCGAACTCGAAGCCGAGCCGGGTGAAGAGAAGGTTGATGAGACCACCTCTGACATCGATCCGATTCTATTGCGCCCGGTTGACGATCTGGAGCTGACGGTTCGCTCTGCGAACTGTCTGAAAGCAGAGAATATCTACTACATTGGCGATCTCATCCAGCGCACTGAAGTCGAGCTTCTGAAAACACCGAACCTCGGCAAGAAGTCTCTGACCGAAATCAAAGACGTGCTCGCACAGCAGGCATTGTCGCTGGGTATGCGGCTTGAAAACTGGCCGCCGCCAGAGCTCGTCAGACAGCGCGAAGGCTTAAAGAAGTAAAAGGGCGACACGCTCCTTTTGCCATTAACAATTTTACAACGGGTGTGAAATGCGACACGCAAAAAGCGGACGAAAACTAAACCGCAACAGCAGCCATCGCAAGGCCATGTTCAAGAACATGGCGACGGCGCTGGTCAATCACGAGGCGATCAAAACGACATTGCCCAAGGCCAAGGAGCTGCGTCGGGTGGTAGAGCCGCTGGTTACCATGGCAGGCGAAGATAGTGTCGCCAATCGTCGCAACGCTTTTAGCCGACTGCGTGACAAGGAAGCCGTAGGCCGTTTGTTCAACGAAATCGGACCGCGTTTCAAGGACCGCCCTGGCGGATACACGCGTATTCTCAAGTGTGGCTTTCGTCCGGGCGATCAGGCCCCGATGGCTATCATCGAGTTTGTGGAAAAGTCTGAAGAGGCAGCGATCGCCGACGACTAAAACTCAATACGCGGTGACGAATTCCAAGGGCCCTTTCGGGCCCTTTTTCATTTTGGTACAGGTCGTTTTGGCTTGAGTCGTTTTGCTTTGGTTCGTTTCGGCCTGGTGTGTTTATCGAGTTGTTTCTGCAGATAGATCCCGGTGATCGACTCCTTGCACTGGCCGATCGCTTCGGGTGTACCCTGGGCGATTAGCTGTCCACCGCCAGCACCACCGTTGGGGCCCAGATCAATGATCCAGTCGGCGGTCTTGATGACATCGAGGTTGTGTTCAATCACAACAATCGTATTACCGCGGTCGCGCAGGCTGTGCAGTACCTTCAGTAGCTGATCGATATCGTGGTAGTGCAGGCCGGTGGTAGGCTCATCCAGAATGTACAGAGTTTTGCCCGTGTCGCGCTTTGACAGCTCGCGTGCGAGTTTGATGCGTTGTGCTTCGCCGCCAGACAGCGTTGTGGCAGATTGGCCCATGGTGATGTAGGACAATCCCACCTGCATCAGCGTATCCAGTTTGCGGTTGATGGTGGGTACGGGTTTGAAAAAGTCGCATGCTTCGGCGATCGTCATCGACAGGATCTCGGCGATGTTGCGTCCCTTGTATTTGATATCGAGTGTTTCCCGGTTGTAGCGTTTGCCTTCGCATAGATCGCACACGACATAGACATCGGGTAAAAAGTGCATTTCGACACGGATCAAGCCGTCGCCCTGGCAAGCTTCGCAGCGTCCGCCCTTGACATTAAAACTGAAACGACCGGGTTTGTAGCCGCGCGATCGCGCCTCCTGGGTGTTGGCAAACAGATCGCGGACCAGCGCAAATACACCGGCATAGGTGGCGGGGTTAGAGCGCGGCGTTCGACCGATCGGGCTTTGATCAATCTCGACAATGCGATCGATGTGTTCGAGTCCGGTGATCGCATCGTGCGGTGCGGATTCGGAGCCCGCTCGATTGATTCGCCGCGCGGCTTCGCGGTTGAGCGTATCGTTGATCAGCGTCGATTTACCAGAACCGGATACCCCGGTGACACAAGTGAAAAGACCGATCGGGATATCCACATCGACAGCCTTTAAATTGTTTCCCCGTGCACCGCGAATCGAAAGGCTGGCATCGCTATCGGGTTCGGTGCGGGGCGGTACCGTAATCGATTTACGTCCCGCGAGATAGTCGGCCGTCAGCGAGTGTTTGTTTTTGATTATCTGGCTGGGTGATCCCTGGGCGATGATCTCGCCGCCGTTGTTGCCAGCGCCCGGGCCAATGTCTACTACGTGATCGGCTGCGAGTATGGCATCTTCATCGTGTTCCACGACCACCACGGTATTGCCCAGATCGCGCAGGTAGCGCAGCGTATCCAGTAGTTTATCGTTGTCGCGTTGATGCAGGCCGATTGAGGGTTCATCCAGCACGTACATGACGCCCATCAGTCCAGCGCCGATCTGGCTTGCCAGCCGTATCCGTTGCGATTCGCCGCCGGACAGCGTGTTGGCATGACGATCGAGCGATAGATAATCCAGGCCTACATTGAAAAGGAAATCCAGCCGCTGGCTGATCTCGGCGACGATCTTGTCGGCAATTTCGGCACGATTGCCGTCCAGTTCTAATGACTGCAATGCGTCGCGAGCGCCAGAAATAGACAGCGCACTGAGCGTCGGCAGCGACCATTGATCGACAAATACATGGCGGGCGGCGACGTTCAGCCGAGCACCCTGGCACGTTTCGCAGGCGCGGCTGGACAAATAGCGCGAGAGTTCGTCGCGTACCGAGGATGATTCGGTCTCGCGATAGCGCCGCTCGAGATTGTTCAAAATGCCCTCGAAGTTATGCTTCTTGGTGCGCCGAGTGCCCTGATCGTTCTCGTAGACAAATTCGATCTCGGTCGAGCCACTGCCGCGCAGGATAATGTCGCGGTGATCCTTCGATAGTTTTTCGAATGGCGTCTCCACGTCGAAGCCATAGTGTGTTGCCAGCGACTGCATCATATGGAAATACCAGGAGTTGCGCCTGTCCCATCCTCTTACCGCACCGTCAGCGATGCTAAGCGATGGATTGGCGACGACTCTTTCGGGATCGAAGTACTGGTCCAGGCCCAGACCATCGCAGTTTTCGCAGGCTCCTAACGGACTGTTAAACGAGAAAAGCCGCGGAGTCAGCTCTGGTACTGAGTAGCCGCAACGAGGGCAGGAGAAGCGGCTGCTGAACAGGATATCGTCGCCCTGTGTCGCATCCATCGGCGCGAGAATCGCCAGTCCATCGGATAGTTGCAATGCCGTCTCGAAGGACTCTGCCAGACGCAGACCGATATCCGAGGAGCCCTTAAAGCGATCCACCACAACTTCCACGGTATGTTTGCGTCGCTTATCGAGCGCCAGTTCCGGCGCCAGCGGCACCACCTCGCCGTTGACTCTCAAGCGCAGATAGCCCTGAGCCTGCAGTCCCTTCAGAAGCTGACTGAACTCGCCTTTTCGGTTTTGGATCACAGGCGCCAGCAGCATCATGCGCTGACCTTGAGGGCAGGCCATCGCCTGATCGACCATTTGCGATATCGTCTGCGCCGCCAGGTCGGTTCCGTGGTTGGGGCATTTGGGTACACCGATACGCGCAAACAGTAGCCGCAGATAGTCGTGTATC
>CAZYDV010000126.1:0-16118 GCA_964646405.1 uncultured Granulosicoccaceae bacterium
TTCACCCAGTATCGGTACGCGCGCCATCGCATCTTCGATGTACCACTCCAGTCGCTCCAGATCGTCAGGGTAGAGCTGAAACGAAAAATCCTCCGGCATCGGATCATCCGCCGTCATCCAGTGGCCCTTGCAGTTGCGCTCGTAGGGGCCAAGGTTCAAGCCATGTTTCTCCTGGCGCAGGTAGTAAGATGAATCGACATCGCGCAACAGCGGCAGTTTGCCGCCGGTGTCTTTGCTCCACTGTTCAAGCTCGGGGATTTCATCGGTCAGCATGTACTGGTGGCTCATCGTCATCATCGGCACTTCGCGTCCGCCGTGAGGAATGAACCAGCGGCCGACTTCCTGCGCGCGATAACCTGCCGCATTCACCACATATTCGCAGCGAATCTCGCCTTTTTCAGTTTCAACAATCCATTCATCGTTTTCACGCCGCACGCCGGTGACCGGACAGAAGCGCACGATAGTCGCGCCCATGTCGCGCGCACCTTTGGCCAGCGCCTGGGTTAGCTGTGCCGGGTCGATGTCGCCATCGTAGGGATCGTAAAGACCACCGGCCAGATCATGGGTTTCCAGAAACGGGTAGCGATCTTTTAGATCCTGCAGGCTGCACATGTCGATATCCATGCCCTGATAACGACCCATGCCGCGCACCCGTTCGAACTCACGCATGCGTTCATCGGAGTGGGCAAGGCGAATCGATCCGGTCACGTGATAATTCATCGGGTAGTCGACTTCAGCCGCCAGCCCGCGATACAGCTCGGTGGAGTAGCGCTGCATATTCATTACCGACCACGAGGCCGAGAAGGTCGGCACGTTGCCGGCTGCATGCCAGGTGGAGCCGGAGGTCAGCTCGTTTTTTTCCAGCAGAATGCAGTCGGTCCAGCCGGCTTTGGCCAGATGATAGAGCGATGATGCGCCAACTGCGCCGCCGCCAATGATGACCACACGGGCCTGTGAGGGAATCTCTGCCATCGACTTTCTCAATAAATGGGTGGGCTGACGACCCAGATGACGATCGCGTCGTCGGGTCCGTTGTTTTGCCAGCGATAGGACTTGTTTTCAAACCGGAAGCTGTCTCCCGGGCGCAACTGGTATTCGGATTCATCGATCCAGAACTGCAACTGACCGGACACCAGATAGCCGGCCTCTTCGGTCTCGCGATAAATGGGGGCACTGCTCTGCGCACCGGCGGCGAACACCGAGCGAAACATCTCGAAGCTGCCGCCCAGATCCGGTGATAGCAATTCTTCAACGATGCCACTCTCACGGGTGCCTAGCGAGCGCCGGCTGCCGGCGCGCACGATGAATTCACGGTCGGCATCATCGACCTGGCGCTGCATGAACAGCCAGCCGGTGGGGACTTCCAGGGCGGCGCAGATATCGCGCAGGTCATCGATGGATGGCGACGACAGGCCGCGCTCGACCTGGCTTAAGAATCCGGTGGAGCGATTGACGCGTTGCGCCAGTTCGGTCAGCGTCAGCCCGCGTGATTTGCGCAGCGCACGCAGATCCCGACCGACCGAATCGAGGTCGGTGATCGAGTCATTCGTTGTGACCTTGGGGGCCGCAGCCGGCATGGGATGCGCTCGTGAAAATTTTGCTTATTTTTTCACGAGGCTGGAATAGCGTCAATCATCGCAGCGGTCTGGATGCGCCATGCATCCGCGGGATCTGCCGCCGCCAGCTAACTGTTGATCAGAGGCATTCAGTTCACAAACGATTACAGCGTCTGCAAGAACTGTTCGTATTCGGTGATCACGCTGCTCAGTGCTACGTGGTTACTGCTGCGCTGCCAGTAGTCGTTGAGTTTGAAACCGGACAGCAGGGTGCCGCGGCGCGGACCGGGGCAGGTCCAGATCGATTTTGCGCTGAGCTGGATTTCATCGTCGCCATAGAGTTCGGCCGGCATGTGAAATGACAAGTCGTATTCGGTGCCGCGCTTGACTGGCTGCGTGCACAAAAGTCGCATGCCTTCGAGCGAGATATCGATAATCTGGCCGAAGGTGCGTCCACAGCGCTTGAGATCGACGTTGAGCGGATATTGCAGTTGCTGGCGTGGGAAGCTACGACGATCATAGCCGACAGAATTTCGCATGGTGACGCTCCGTGACTGGCAGCACTGGCTGCACAGATAGTTATAGTTCACGCAGCGAGACAAACAAGGCGGAAGCGGGCGCTAATCGACTGTTTGGTTCAGCCTTTGCGGGCCAGTCCGAAAAACGACAACATGCCATCGAGCAATTGCCCGCCGGCTGTAAAGATGCCCATCGCCGATTTTTTCACCATCTGAAACAACAGTTTGCGCGCCTCCTGCGCACTGTATTCCTCCTGTTGCAGGCGCGCCACGAGCTCGTTGAGCTGCTGGTAGTCGGCATCACTCAGCCGGTTGTTGCGCTGCAGCCAGTGGCTAACCATACGGATCGGTTCGCCGCTACCGCCCAGCACCAGCCGCAGCGTAAACACCGGCAGCACCAGCGCGCCGGCACCCAGCAGCACGATCTTGATGCTGCCGAGTGCCATCAGCTTGAGTACCGGCATGATGGGCAGTGCCATGATTGATTCGACCTTTTAAAACGCGGTGTGCGGCCTTCAGTGTAGGGCAGATCGGTCGTTCGGCTGGTTGTGGTCCGGCAAGTCGTCGGTGTTTGTCGGCAGGTAATCATCGCCGTGGCCACGCTGATCTATCCTCGTGGCCGCATCGCGGGCCTGGCTACGGATGCACAACCGCTGAACAGTCGAACCGAACGGATAAACGCCATGTCCACACAGATCCGTGCCGAAGATACTTACGCCGCCATTGATCTTGGCTCTAACAGCTTTCATATGGCGGTCGCCGGCGCCACCGGCAATCACCTGCAGATGATCGACAAACTGCGCAAGCCGGTCCGGCTGGGCGCAGGACTGGATGCCGACAACAGTCTTTCGGCTGAGACGATCGATGCCGCGCTTGAGTGTCTGGCGATGTTTCAGCAGCGTCTGCGCGGTGTGCCGAATGATCACATCAGAGCGGTGGGCACCAACACGCTGCGCCGCGCGCGCAATGCCGGTGAATTTGGCAGGCTTGCGGAAGAGGCGCTCGGTGTGCCGATCGAGATCATCTCGGGTCGGGAGGAGGCGCGCCTGATCTATACCGGCGTAACCTTTGGCACGCGCGATGAGATCACCCGGCTGGTGGTGGATATCGGTGGCGGCAGCACCGAACTGATTCTGGGTAGCGGCAATACGCCGCAGGTGATGGAAAGCATCAACGTCGGCTGCGTCAGCACCCATAATCGTTGGTTTGCGGATGTAGGCAAACGATTCTCGCGCCACTGGCAGCGGGCAGTACAGACCGCGCAATTGGAAATGCAGGCCATCAAGCCACTCTACCAGGCGGCCAGTTGGCAACGGTGTGTGGGATCCTCCGGCACGATCAAGGCAACGCAGGTGTTGCTGGCCGAAATCGGTATGAATGAAACCGGCATTCATCGCGACAACTTAGAGCAACTCAGTGCGCGACTCGAGTCAGACGGTGTGGAGTTGCTCGACGGCGTGCGACAGATCAGCGGCGATCGCAAGCAGGTCATCGCCGGCGGACTGGCCGTTTTGCTGGCGGTGTTTCGTGAATTTGATCTCGACATCATGCACGTGGCGCATACCGCGCTGCGGGAGGGCGTGATCATCGATTTGTCAGCCGGCGGCAGCAGTGCCGGGGTCAGGCAGGCGGCGATTGCCGATCTGCAGCGCCGTTTTCAGATCGACGAAGAACAGGTCGCGCGCGTGTCCGGCACTGCCGGGTTGATTTTCGCAGGCTTAAATGACGCCTGGCAGCTCAACGATCAGCGCGACCTGTCAGCACTGATGTGGGCCTGTCAGCTGCATGAAATCGGGCTTTCAGTCGCCCATGTGCAGTATCACAAGCACGGCGATTACCTGCTGCGCAACGCCGATATGCTGGGCTTCACGCGCGGTGATCAGGCGCTGGTCGCGACGCTTGTGCGCAATCATCGGCGCAAGATCCAGCGCAACGCCATCGACACGCTGGCCCACTATGACGCCGGGCGTTTTGCCAAACTGCTTGCGATCCTGCGCCTGGCCGTGCTGATGCATCGCACCCGCAATGCCAGCCAGTGCCCACCGCTGCGGATCTTCGCCACCGGCACCGCGGTGGAACTGCGCATCGATCGCGACTGGCTCGACGGTCATCCGCTGACGCGGGCGGAACTCGAAGATGAAGTACCGGCGTTTGCCGCGCTCGATTTGCAGTTGTCAATCACACCGGTGGCGCCGGATCCGCCTGCCGAATCGTGATTATTCGTGTCCCTCGGCAAATTCCTGATCAATCTGTCGGCAGCGTTCGCAGGCATCGATAAGGAATCGGCCAACTGTGGCCGATAGCAATTGAACAAACACGCAAATGCGGAGATTTCCGAATGTCTGTTCAATTTCGAGCCGGTCGGTCGCGGCTGGCGATGGCCGCTATCGGCACCGTGAGTCTGGCGCTAATCACTGGCTGTGTGGCGTTGCCGAAGGGCGACAAAGACGACGACGATCTGCCGTTCCTGCCTCCGCCAACACTTGAAAAACCGTTGCCGCGCGTGCCATCGCCCGATGTGGCCCAAATCCCGGGCTATGAAGAAGGTGCCCCCGAACTCGCGGCTGCGCAAAGCGCAGAGTACGAGCCGGCGCCAGTGCCCCGCGCACCTCTGGCTGCAGACTGCGAAAGAGTGGCCGGCAGCAGTTTCAGCGAGTGCCCAATGGATTAACCCACTCAGGTTTTTCTCTTCCGACCACAGCGACTGCTGCTGTGGTCGAGATTGCCACTGTTACGCACTATCCCATCGTCCGCGGCCGCCGCTGCGGTACCATCGTTGTGCTCGCCCAATCGTCATACCCGCTGCTGGCGATGCCTGGTGCTTGACGCGTACAATTCCTGCGCTTCGGACTTCGACGGCATCTCTTGCCATGCCTGCTTGACTTTGTCTCGAACTTCAAAGTCGCGCAGCCACTGCGCTGCGCCCATTCGTATGATCAGAACCAACGGAAAAGACAATCCATGAGCAAAGCAAATCGATGGGCTGGCGGCGTTGCCGTCGTCACCGGCGGTGCATCGGGCCTGGGTGCGGCATCGGCCACGGCGCTGGCCGAGCAGGGTATGAAGGTCGCGATATTTGATCTGAACGAAGAGCAGGGGCAACAGCACGCCGCAACCCTCGGCGGGGAGTTTCACCGCGTAGATGTTTCCGATCCCGCCAGCGTGACCGCGGCACTTGATGCGGTGCAAAACGGATTGGGCGCACCACGTGTGCTGGTCAACTGTGCCGGAATCGGTCCGGCAGCGAAAACCGTCTCCCGCGGGGAAGCCCACGATCCTGCGATGTTTCAAAAGGTCATTCAGGTCAATCTGATCGGCAGTTTCAACTGCGCGAGCCAGGCTGCCGCCAGAATGGTTGCAGCCGATCCAGTCGGTGAAGACGGCGAGCGCGGTGTGGTCATCAACACCGCGTCTGTCGCCGCCTACGATGGCCAGGTTGGCCAGGTGGCCTACGCCACATCCAAAGGTGGCATCGTCGGCATGACGCTGCCGATGGCACGCGACCTGGCCGACAAGGGCGTGCGCGTGTGTACCATTGCGCCCGGTCTTTTCCTGACCCCGCTGCTCAGCGGTCTGCCGCAGAACGTACAGGATTCACTGGGCGCACAGGTGCCGTTTCCGTCGCGCCTGGGACAGCCTTCCGAATACGCCAATCTGGTCACCCAGATCGTCGACAACCCGATGCTCAATGGCGAAGTGATTCGACTGGATGGCGCGATTCGAATGGCGCCGAGGTAGCCGAAACGCTGACATCCGCATGTACCGCTGACATTCATTGTAGTGCGTGCGCCTTGCGGCTGACGCCCCCTACAACTACGGCAACGTTTTCGTAGGGGAGGTAAGCCAAAGCGCACCTACCGCAGCGTCACAAATGGTACGAGCGCCTTGCGGCTGACGGCCCCTACAACTACGGCAACGTTTTCGTAGGGTAGGTAAGCCAAAGCGCACCTACCGCAGCGTCACGAATGGTACGTGTGCCTTGCGGCTTACGCCCCCTACAACTGCGGCAACGTTTTCGTAGGGTAGGTAAGCCAAAGCGCACCTACCACAGCGTCACGAATGGTACGTGTGCCTTGCGGCTTACGCCCCCTACAACTGCGGCAACGTTTTCGTAGGGTAGGTAAGCCAAAGCGCACCTACCACAGCGTCACGAATGGTACGTGTGCCTTGCGGCTTACGCCCCCTACAACTGCGGCAACGTTTTCGTAGGGTAGGTAAGCCAAAGCGCACCTACCACAGCGCCACGAATGGTACGAGCGCCTTGCGGCTGACGGCCCCTACAACTACGGCAGTGCTCTCGTCGCCCCCGCGCATCTACTACAACGCCTCAGCGTGCCACACGCGCCTCGGCTCACCGCCAACCACCTCATGCAAAAATTCCCCTATAACCTCCTGCCACACTTTTTACTTACTAAACTGTGTAGTAAAGTTATTACCTCGCCCAACCAGGAGCAGCCACTTGCTGCAAGAACGAATCGAAGGGAAATGGCTGGCCTGCTTTCGCCGGGTATTTGCGTTAAATGGCATCGGCCAGGGCACGACGGTGGCGCTGGTCTCAGAGACACAGTCGCGCTCGGTGCTGACGCACTTATCCGAGCTCGCACTCTTCGATCTGGGTGCGAACTTCTGCATGATCACCCTGCCCACACCGCCGCAAACCGCACCGGTGCCAGTCAAAGGCACGGGCACTTCGTTGGCCATTCAACATAATCGCGCGGCCATCGAGGCAATGAAACAGTGCGAGGTCATTGTCGACTGTACGGTCGAGGGCATGATTCACTCACCGGAGTGGCCGGAGGTTGAATCGGCGGGTGCACGGATTCTGGTTGTCACCAACGAACACCCGGAAATTCTCGAGCGCACAGAACCCAAAGCCGAACTGGGGCCAAAGGTTGCGCTCGGCGTGCAGATGCTGCAAAACGCCTCCGAAATGCGCGTCACCTCGGCTGCCGGCACGGACCTTACCATCGACGTTCGCGGTGCACCCTGCGGCGGCACGCCGGGCTTTGGTACCAACCCCGGGCATGTGGCGCATTGGCCCGGTGGTTTGTGTCTGGCTTTCCCGGGGCCCAACACGGTCAACGGCCGCATCGTGATGGATGTCGGCGATATGAATCTGACCTTCAAAACCTATCTTGCCAGCCGCATCGACTTCACCGTTGAAAACGATTTCGTCACCGAAATTAAAGGGGGCGGACTGGATGCGGAACTTTTTCGCGACTAC
Organism: uncultured Granulosicoccaceae bacterium; assembly: GCA_964646405.1. Classification (GTDB taxonomy): domain Bacteria; phylum Pseudomonadota; class Gammaproteobacteria; order Granulosicoccales; family Granulosicoccaceae; genus CAKZSB01. Next base: position 7,299 of record CAZYDV010000126.1, read on the forward strand.
ATGGAAGCCTGGCAGGATCCCAAGTCCTATGGTTTTTCACATGTCGGCTGGGGCATGAATCCACAGGCGCGCTGGGTCTCCGGTGCGCTGTATGACAAGCGCGATATGCAGGCGGTTGAGTTTCGAGCATGGGCCGGTAATTTCTTGTGGTCAACCGGTGCCAACCAATATGCCGATCGCTTCACCGAGGGGCATTTCGATTTACCGATGCGCCATTGCACCATCGAACTCGACGGCGTGGCGGTAGTGAAAAATGGCGAACTGCAGGGAGATCTCGTCCTGTGAGTGACATTGCCGATTACTACGATCTGTCGCGAATCCGCCCCGAGGTGCAGGCGGTGCTCAAACGCATCAATGAACTGGGCAGCGAGCGCTTTGCCGATCGTTCGAGTGCGGTCGATGACGACGCCAGTTTTCCGGTCGAAAACTACAAGGACCTCGCCGCCGAAGGTCTGCTGACGTTGACTGTGCCAGAAGAATTTGGCGGTCACGGCTTTAGCCTCGGGGAGTACGCGATGGTGGGCGCCGAGATCGGCAAATATTGCGGCGCCACCGCACTGACATTCAACATGCACAACTCATCGATGATGTGGTCGCGGTTCATGTACGAGATGCCACACCTGACCGATGCCGAGCGAGTCGAATTCGCGCCACTTCGCGAGCGACAGTTTCGCCGCGCAGTCAAAGAGCAGGGGATCTACTCACAACCGATTTCCGAGGCTGGACAGAACTGGACGTCAAAGCCTGCTCAAACCAAATGCGAGAAGGTCGATGGTGGATGGCGCATTAACGGTTTTAAGAAGTTTGCAAGCCTTGCCGGATACTGCGACTACTACTCAATCGTCTGCACCGAGCACTTTCCCAATACCGAGCCGCGCCACGAAGACACAATGATATTCGTGGTACACAAGGATGCCCCGGGCTTGTCGGTACAGGGCGATTGGGATCCGCTGGGCATGCGAGGCACCAACAGCCGTGACCTGGTGCTTAAAGATGTGTTTGTGTCGGAAGAAGACCTGATGATGCCACGCGGTATTTTCATTAAAACACTGCCACACTGGCCCCATATGATGGCCACGTTATCACCCACCTACATGGGGGTGGCGCAGGCAGCGTTCGACTTTACTGTCAACTACCTGCGCGGCACGGTACCGGGCCAGCCCGCGGCCGACAGACGCATGTATGCGACCAAGCGCCACGCGGTCGGGCAGATGTACTCGCGCCTTGCCGGCATTCGCGCGCTGTGGTGGCAGGTCTTTATGGAGGCGCAGAGCTTTCCATCGAAGCATCAGGTGATGCGAATGTATGCCGCACAATACAACGTGATGGAAGGTGCGCAGGAACTCGCCGCCATGGCGATCCGCACCTGCGGAGGGCAGGCGATGCTGAAGTCACTGCCGCTGGAACGCATTTATCGCGACAGCCGCTGTGGCTCCTTAATGCTGCCATACACATCAGAGATCATGGAGGATTATCTGTCGGTGCTGACGCTGTACGATACCGACGAACTCGACGACGCCCCCGGCGATCCGGACACCGCGCGTACCTCGCTGTGGCGCGGGCACGTCGGCGTATACGACGGCTGATCCGGTGGTGCAAACGCAACTTGAAGTGCGCGGCCACAGTGCTGCGTCAGCGGAGCGTGTCTGGTCGGTGGCGGGGCAATTTCTCGCCCGTTGGCACCCGTTGATCGCGAGTATGACAAGTGAAAAAGCGGCAAACGGCGCGCCTGTCCGTGCATTCACTGTGCATGGTGACGACACGGTCTATCGCGAACAATTGATCTACCACAGTCACAGTGATCGCACTATGCGCTATGCCTTGCTGGAAGGTATCGACGGCGCCGACCGCTACATTGGCAGTTTATGTGTTGAGCCCGGTGAAGAGGGCGGATGTGACATTGTTTGCGGTGCCGTGATCGAGGCCTGCGAGCCCCGCGCTGAAGCAATCAAAAACGGTACCCGAGCGATTTTTCAAGCCGGTATCGATGCGCTGATCGCCGCGGGTGCAGACAGCAGAGCCAGCAGCAGTGATAGCGATGCAGCTACCACTGACATCGCGCCATCGCAAACCCGGATAATCGCCGGCGAGCCTATGCTTGCCTGTGAGGTAGCCGGTGACGCGCCAGCGCCGCTGTGTCTGTTTCTGCATGGCATCGGCGGTTGCCGACAAAACTGGCAGGCGCAGCTAGGCGCATTGGGCAAACACGTGCAGGCTGTGGCGATGGATCTGCGGGGCTATGGCGACAGTACGGCCGGCGATCGGCAAACGCGCATTGACGACTATTGCGATGACATCCTTCGCGTCTGCGAGGCTTTTAATGCCAGCCGTTTGATTCTTTGTGGCTTGTCTTATGGTGCCTGGATTGCCACGGCCTTTGCGCAACGATATCCGCAAATGTTAGACGGGCTGGTACTGTCTGGCGGTTGTACTGGAATGTCTGAGGCGAGCGCCAATGAGCAGGAGTCGTTTCGGCGGGCGCGTGAGGAGCCTCTGAATAACGGGCTTGCACCTGCCGATTTTGCGAAAGATGTTGTCAATGTGATCAGTGGTCCGAACGCGACTGCAGATGTGCTGCAGCAATTGCGAGACTCAATGGCGGCGATACCCGTACACACCTATCGCGATGCGATCAACTGTTTTACCCGACCGCCGGCGCGTTTTGATTTTTCAAAGCTTGTGATGCCGGTGTTGTTGATGACCGGTGAGCACGACCGGCTGGCGCCACCGGCGGAAATTCGAGGTGTGGCAGATAGAATTACGCAGGCGCTGCTGCAGCAAAGCGACACCTTGCCCGATGTGCAATTTGAGCAGATTACCGCAGCAGGTCACGTGTGCAACCTGGAACAATCCGAGCAGTACAATCGTTGGTTGCTGCAGTTTGTATCTAGGCTCTCAACGTGAACGCCGTTGCCAAACGCGAGCGCAACCGCCGTACGAAAGAAAAGCGCATCCTGGATGCGGCACTCACTGTGTTTTCCGAGACCGGCTACACCGGCGCCAGTATGGATGCGATCGCCCATCAGGCGGGCGTGTCCAAACCCACGTTGTATGAGTACTTTGGCGCAAAGGACCAATTATTTTCCGCCATGCTGCAACCGCAGGGTGACGACATACTAAAGACCTTCAGCGAGCCCGCGGAAACCGGCATGGTGGCGCAACTGTACGCCTTTGCATGGAAATACGCCGAGCTCGTTTTGCGGCCGGATCTGCTTTCGCTGGCACGACTGGTGATTGGTGAGGTACAGCGTTTTCCGCAGATTGGTCCGGCCTACCAGGCAGCAGGGCCGGATAAATTGTTGCACGGCATGATCGATTTTCTGTCCGAACTTAAACAACGCGGCGAGCTGTGTTTTGATGACGCCGAACTTGCCGCGCAGGATCTGTGGGGGCTGATATTGTCGGCACCGCGCAATCAGGCGTTGCACGATCCGGCGAATGTGCCGGATCATAAAACGCTGGTGCGTTATATCAATAATGGTTTGCGGGTATTTCTTAAAGCCTATTCGACACAGCCCGAGACTGATATTGCAACACTTGCGTTATTGTGCGCTACGGGCCCACAAGAATGTGGCACAGTAGGCTGATCAGGGCAGGGGATACACTATCGATGGCGATGCGCAGTTTTTGTTCAGCACCACGAGCCTGGCGGGTGACGAACGGCATTCGTTCCAATCGAACGACGGGCAATCTGAATGCCTGGCCACTTTTGTGCACACACTCCTTTCCCGGCCGGTGCCGATTGAGATGCGACCTTGACTACTGAAAACAAAGTTCTTGCGATGTATCAGCGCAGCTTGCGCCTGCCTTTCGGACGCCGACTGTTTTCCTGGTTTGCCGCGCGAAAGGCACCGTATTTCAGTTCGCTGTCGCCGATAGTCGCGACGCTCGAAGCCAATCGCTGTGAAGTGCTGGTGCGCAAGCGAAAGCCGGTGCAGAATCACATTGGCACCGTTCATGTCATCGCCATTGCCAATGGCCTGGAGATGGCGATGGGTTTTATGGCTGAGGCCTCGATACCGCCGCATTTGCGCTGGATACCCAAGGGCATGCGCCTGGAATATCCGGCAAAAGCCGACAGCAATATACTGTGCAGCGCGCAGGTACCCGCCGATGCGTGGTCGCCCGGTGATCTTGATGTCGCTGTCAGTGCGACGACTGAGGACGGCACAGTCGTTGTGCACGGCGTGATTCGGTTATGGATATCGGAGAGACCAGCGAGGTCGACGTAGCGGCAGTGAAACAATACGTCGCTGTCCTCACAGGGGCGCCTTAGATTACCGGTATAAATTGTTCGCACAACGCAGTTGTCATCTCACCACAAGTGCTCAAGTGGGACCAGATCTCCGATCCGGGAACAATCCTCACGCTATATCCACAATAGATTGCGACTATACAGCCGTTGAGCCGCGGGTCTCTGAAGCTGTACTATTCCTGTTTAAAAGGCGCGCAGGGCAAGTCGATGTTGCAGAATGTTCAATCCGTTTGTCGTAACACTCAGCGTGCATTGCTGTGCATTTTACTGGCCGCTTGCGGTTCCGGGCTGGCAGCTGCCGATGGGAAACCAACCCCCGAACTTCTGCTGGCGGGCCTGGTCGCACCGATTGATCTGGCCACCTTGCCTGATGACACCGATCGTCGGCTGGTACTCGACCAGTCGGGAATTGTGCATTTACTTCAGGCCAGTGGCGCGCTTGCCGACGCGCCATTTCTCGATATCACCGATCGTTTATTGCCACTGCGCCAGGACTTCGAGGAGCGTGGTCTGTTGGGCATGGCTATTCACCCGAATTACCGAACCAACGGACGTTTTTTCGTCTCGTATTCGGCACCGCTGGCCGATGATGCACCAGGTAACTGGAATCACACGCGAATCGTCTCTGAGTTCACGGTCGATGCGAACAATCCCGATCAACTCGATGCAGGCAGCGAACGGATACTGATCCGCCAGCACTGGCCCAGTCGCAAACACAATGGCGGAGCACTGGCGTTCGGACCGGATGGTTATCTCTACGTTGGCTTTGGCGACGGCGGTGGTATACACGGGGTAGGGCCGGAGACGCTCAATGATGCCTTCACTGTGCCGGCAAACCGGCTGGCCTGGGACTCGACTGCACAGGACCTGCATTCACTGTATGGCAAGATCCTTCGCATTGATGTCGATCACGGCTACCCGGGTTACGCTGTACCCGATGACAATCCGCTGGTCGGCAAGCCGGGACGCGACGAGATCTATGCCTGGGGGTTTCGCAATCCCTACCGAATCAGTTTCGACCCCGACAACAGTGGTCGCTTCTACATTACCGCCGTTGCCGAAACGCTGTGGGAGGCGATCTATCGCGTCGATCAACCCGGCAACTACGGCTGGCCACTGCGTGAAGGCGCGCATTGTTTTGAACGCACCCGGCCACTCGATCCGCCAAGTACTTGTGCCAATGAAACAGGTGCACCGATATTCGATCCCGTCGTTGAGTACGCCAATATGAGTGTCCACCGCGAGGGCAGCAAAGTGACGATGCCTGGCGTTGGCACGGCAGTAGTTGGTTCAGTGATGTTGCGCGAGTCGGCATTGGGGGATCATGCCAATCACCTGTTGATCGCCGACTGGAGTCGCGATTTTCGTCAACCCAGCGGCCAGCTCTTTATCGCGGCCGAATCAGCGCAGCCACCCTGGGCGCTCGAACACATCGCGCAACTGGATACGCGGATTGTCGCGCTGGTGCAGGATGGGGGACAACTCTACGTGATGACCAACGACAACTTTGGCCCCTATGGGCAGACCGGTAAAGTGTTTGAACTGAAGTTTCGTGAGTAGCGCCGCACAGGGATCTGGCGGATAGGGCGCAGTGCGACTTTCTCGCGTTTAACAGCAGCATATTCTAATGCCCGCAACGATAGATGTAGGTCGTCAGACACACCCGGTTCAAGACTGAACCGGGCTTTTCAGTTGTCAACCGCCTTACGCTAGCGACGCTTTTTCTTCCGGCGCCAGGGTGCGTGCACTTCCCAGTCACCGGCCATAATGCTGCCGTAAGGCTCCACTTCATCGACAATATCGGCCAAACCAAACTGCGAGATCTGCGCTTTCACTGCCGCCGCATTCTTGTAGGCCGATGGCAGTTCAGAGATATCGATCTCCCCACAGTAAAACCGACAATCGATACCTTGCGTCTCCTGCGCAAAGATCTGCGCGTCCGTTTGACCGGCTTTGCTTCTCTTATGCGCCGAGCGACTCACATTGCGACCTGCACCGTGCGGCGAAAAGCCTAAGCCGTTTGCCGCGTTGCTGCCACGCGCGACGAGAATCGGCTCACGCATGTTTAACGGAATCAGCGTCAGGTCGGTTGCATCAGCCGCCCAGTTATCGAAAGCCGGTGTGGCCCCTTTCGCGTGGTAGAACAAACCATCATCTCGCTTGAACACGAAATTGTGTTCGTTCCAGAACCGGTCAGTGACCGATGCGCCCATCGCGTGCGCGGCACTATCGTGAACGGCAAAGTGACTTTGGCTAGTCCATTCGCGAATGATCTGCAGCGCATCCCAGTACGACTCACCAAACTCGTCAAGCTCCAGCCAGACGTTGGATTTGCGTACATCACGGCACACCTGATGGGTTTGCTTGATAGCATGCTGCATACCCTGCTTGAAGACCCTGGCGCCAAACCCCCGTGAACCATGATGGGTAACCAGCACAGTATCACCCGTGGATTTCAGGCGACCCACGTAGGCAAAGTGGTTGCCGTCACCCTGAGTCCCAAAATGCGATTGCGCCAGTTGTGAGAACTTGCCGGTAATCGGGTTGCTCTTCACCTGGGCAAGCAGGTTGGCGGGCAGCGCGATTTTATCGCTGCCACCCGGGCCAAAATGCGTTGCCGCTTGAGTCGCGTTCAGCAGTGTTGCCGGATCTGCCTTGCCGAAGTTCGACAACGCGACCGAGCAACAGATATCTGCCGAGTGTAAGCCTGGGTGAATCACTTTCGATGCCACTACACCACCCACCGGGATGGTGCCAACGCCCGTGGGGCAGGCATCGGGCATGATCGCACCGGACACAATGTGCGGGATACGCATCAATTCATCCATACAGGTTTTAACCGATTCGATATTGCGCTGTTCCAGTTCGCTGTCTGCCTCGATATTCACGTGATAGTTCAGCTCACCGCTGGCACGCAGCGCTACGGGTTCATAGGCATGTTGTGCCTGAAAATCCATTGCAGCCGCCAGCGCCAGATTGCGATCCTGCGACCGTTGCAGTACTTCATTTGCCGCTTTTAGTGCCTGCGGAATCCATTTACCTGGTCGAAGACCGTGTTCGATCAGATCTTTGTTTGTAATAGCCACTGTTTATCTACCTCACTACGTTTTTCGTCGTCACCACCGCTGCGGTGCCGATCGAACTGGTGTGGCGGGCAGGACTCGAACCCGCGCACGTCGGATTAAAAGTCCGGTGCTGTGCCGCTGAGCTACCGCCCCGACAATCTATTGCCTGTTACACATGCAAAAAAAAAGGCCCGCTACGTGCGGGCCTTTTGAAATCTGACACTGATGACGATGCATCAAGTCAAAACAAGCCCACACGAACACACCCGCGACGTTGAAGGGTCGCCGATTTTATCTTTCGTATTGATGCAACTAAGTTGAACATAACGGGCTTGCATTGCCTGGTTGGTTGACTGGCGGGGGAAAATAGCGGACGAATACCATTTTGTCAAACCGCTTGATCAATGATTGGCCAGAGTGTGAAGTCTTGTGAGTTAAACTTGCTGGCAACCATTGGCCCATCGCAGCCTGGCTCACATGAAGCGCAGCGTCGCTGGCTGTTCGTTAATATCCAGGCCGCGCTCTGTTAGACTGGTGTTACGTCAAACCATACGGATAGCACCCATGCGCGGAGCCGATCTTCTGGCACAAACACTGGCTGCTGCCGGTGTGACTCGGATCTACAGTCTGTCAGGCAATCAGATTATGCCAATCTACGATGCCTGCCTTGATGCCGCGATAGAAATCGTCCACACCCGGCATGAAGGCGCTGCAGTTTTTATGGCAGATGCCTGGGCGCAACTAACCGGCCAGCCGGGTGTTGCGCTGGTGACCGCAGCACCTGGCTTTGCCAACGCACTGGGTGCGCTGTTTAGTGCGCGATCTGCGGAAAGTCCGGTGGTGTTGCTGTCCGGCGATTCGCCTTTGGCAGCCGATGGCAGGGGGGCTTTTCAGGAACTCGATCAAGTGGCGATCAGCGCGCCGCTGTGCAAACTGAGCTTTCGCAGTCAGTCCGCGGATGCAATGGGAGCCGATATCCAAAAGGCCATTGGCCGTGCCTGTGATGGTCGGCCTGGCCCGGTCCATCTGGCGTTGCCGTTCGATGTACTGGAGGCGAGCACAACCACTACGGTATCAGCACCTGTTGTTACTGAAAATCCTGACCTTTCAGCACCGGCGGCAACGATCATTCAGCAATTGTCGCTGGCGCGTCAGCCGCTCATTGTGGCGGGCCCGCATCTCAACCGGACACGCAATGGCGAATTGACAGAGGCCCTTCAGGCGCAGCTTAAGGTGCCAGTATTGTCGATGGAAAGTCCGCGTGGGCTGAACGATCCATCGCTGGGTGCGCTGGGGCGTGCTATTCGCCACGCCGATCTGATTGTAAGTTTGGGCAAGCGGGTCGACTTCACACTCGGCAACGGCCGGATAGGGCCACTTGATGAGAATACCCAATGGCTCGTCGTCGATGCCGACGAAGAGGCGCTGACCATGGCTGAAAAAAAACTTGGCAGCCGTCTGCAGCAATCCGTTCACGCCAATCCGCGGTTACTTGCAAAG
>CAZYDV010000127.1:0-15881 GCA_964646405.1 uncultured Granulosicoccaceae bacterium
GGGCGGTGAGCGACAGCGCGTTGGGCTGGCGCGTTGTCTGGTTCGGCGACAGCCGATCCTGTTACTGGATGAGCCCTACAGCGCATTGGATAGCGAAACCCGTCAGAGCATGCTGGAGCTGACGCGCGATGTCATCTCGGCAAACGAGCTCTGTACATTGCTGGTGTCACACAATCGCGACGACGCGCTGCAATTGCAGGCTGACGTCGTGGCAATTACCGCCGATCGCCTGTCTGTGAATCTCGAAGATCAAAGTTAATCCGGTCTGACGCATCGAATGTTGCGTTGGCAGGGCGTGCGGCCAGTCAGGCAGGTTGCTGAGCTTAGGAAGGATTGTTTGGAGCTCATCGCCAGAATGCGCCGACAATAAAAAGACCTGAGGGTACGATGAAAAACTTCAGGGGATGGCTGTTAGTCGCCGCCACTCTGCAAGCTGGCAGCAGGGCCAGATACGCCCGAACATGCAACCTGGAGAAATGAATGAAAAAGAATCTATTGGCTACGACGGTAGTCGCAGCTGTTGCCGGACTCGCTAATCCGGCGCTGGCGGCAGATCCGTTGAAGATCGGTGTGCTCGCTACACTCGAAGGCACTTACACTGTATTGGGAGAAGACGGCGTTCGCGGTCTGAAGACAGCGTTGGCTGAAATCAAAAACCAGATGGGCGGACGGGAAGTCGAGCTTGTCATCGGTCCGACCGACGCCAGTCCGGACAGTGCAGTGCGAGCCGCACGAAAAGTCGTTGAACAAGACGGTGTCGATATCGTTATCGGGCCACTGTCGGGATCGGAAGGCATCGCGATTCGGGACTATTCAAAAACCCAACCGGATGTCACCTTCATCAATGGTATTTCTGGCGCCCAGGAAACCACCTATGTGACACCGTCAGATAACTTCTTCCGCTTTAACATGGACGGTGCCCAATGGTCTGCCGGGCTGGGTGACTACATCTACAACGAAAAGGGTTATCGCAGTATCGCGACAGTTGGCGAGGACTATTCTTTTGTTTACACGCAGGTTTTTGGTCTCGTGACCGAATTCTGTGCCGCCGGTGGTGAAGTCACCGAGCGTTTGTGGGTGCCGCTGGGCACCAAAGATTTCGGCTCCATCATCGCGGCCTTGCCGGATGATGTCGACGCTATCTATCTTGGGCTGGGGGGCGGAGACGCAGTCAACTTTCTCAACCAATACCAGCAAGCGGGTGGCGATGCGAACCTGATCGGCGGCACGATCATGGTGGACGGCACCGTCCTGAATTCTAAAGGTTCAGCCAAAGATGCATTGATCGGCACACCATCGTCGGGGCCGCAGGCGGATACCTGGGATGATCCCAAATGGCAGGCCTACGTGAAATCCTACCAGGATACTTTTCCACCGGAAGAGCGATTCCCGAGTCCCTCGCTGCTGGCAACCGGTTATTACAATGCCACTTCAGCGCTGGCGCAGTGCATGGACAGCGTCAATGGAGACCTGTCCGATGGACACGCCGGGCTTCGCTCCTGCCTGTCGTCTCTTGAGCTGGATGCGCCTAATGGCAAAATCAGCCTCGATGGCAATCGACAGGCAATCGGTACGAACTTCGTCTCTGAAGTGGTAGCGCTCGACGATGGATCTCTGGCCACCAAGCTTGTCGCGATGAAAGAAGGTGTCAATCAGACGCTGGGGATCGATGCCGAGGCGTTTGCCAAAATTGGCTTGCCCAGCCGAGAAGCGCCTGCTTGTAAAACGACGTACTAGTCCGCGTTTGAAAAACCGGGCGCAGATGATGAATTTTCTGTGCCCGGTTCCCGAAAGTATCGCGGGAGCGGTGGCAGTCAGGTGAAATGACCTTAATCAACTATACATCGCGCGTTCACTTTGCGGACGGCATTCTCGAAGTCGCATTGAACTCCGAACTGGAGCTCAATCAGCTACGACGCCCGCTGCTGGTCTCTGAATCACAGGCTGTCAATGCGGCATTCGAGGAGCGTGTGCGCCAGGGCGCGGCGCTGTTTGGCGATTGTGCAAGCTATGAAATTGTACCCACTGCAAGCTTCGAGGCGACTGCTAACGCTATTCGGCGATGTGTTCGTGAGCATCAGGCCGATGTGCTGATAGCGTTTGGCAGTTCAGCCGCGATGGAAGCTGCTGAACTGAGTCGGCGTGGGGGGGATCAGCCAGCAACGCCCAACGAGACGTTTAATCGTGTGGTGCCATTGTTTGCGATTCCGGGTATTGATGGATTGCCTGGTATGTCGCAGCCGAGCGTCACCTGCGATGGGCAATCGCGCTTTTATTCTGACGCCGGCATTCAGCCTGCGGCTGTGTTTTACGATCCTACGCTGATTCAGGGGGAGTCTGTCGGGCGGACGGCCAGTGCGTTAGCCAACACATTTGCTCGATGTCTCAGCGTCAGGCTGTCACAGGCCTACAACCCGCCGGCTGATGGTATTGCAACAGATGGGCTCAGGCGAATTGTCAGCAACTTTCCGGCTATTCTCAACAGTGACTCACTTGATATGCGTCGCGAGCTGATGGCTGCCAGTCTGAATGGTACGCTTGCGTTGCAGAAGCATGCCGGTATCTCATGTGATTTGTCAGCCCATTTGGTGCGTTCGGCACAGACCTCGGTCGACGAAGGTGCGCTCATGCGGTTGCTGATACCGATTGAGTGCGAGCTGTCAGAGAAAGGTCAGGCAAATCAGCGAGTCCTTGGGCTTCGCCAGGAAATCGGGCTCGAGTCTGCACGGAGTCTGCGCAGTTGGGCGATGGACACGCTTCAGGACTTTCCACTGCCTTCGTCGCTTCAACAATTGGGGCTGACGCATGCGCAAATAGCGTGGGTTGCTGTCGAAGTGTCGATGCTGCATGGTGGCAATGAGTTGGACGCGGTCAAGCTCGAGGGGCTGTTGAACGCCGTGAATTATCAACCACATCCACAGCCGTGTGGTGAGGTTGCTATGGAGTTGTCCGCCAGCGGTTGATTTGATACCGCGCGCTCCGATGTCGGCCGACAATTGACAAAAATTGTCAGGAAAAGACCGGGCAGGCGAGGCGGGTGTTAGACAATGCTCGGGTTTGTCGCGCGCCGTGTATTGCCCGAGTCGCGCATCTGGCTTGCCATTCGGGAATAGTATAACGCCGCGATTTGGCAGCAGGATCAGGTCCAGGTAGCTGGGAATTTCAACCCCTGGCAACTGGCTTTGAGCCACTTAAGACTGGTATGAGGTCGTTCTTCCGTGTAACTGAAAGTCTCATTTTTTTATCAAATGTATTGTATGTCCGCTACTCGAAAGGCATGCTCCGAGCGTTTGAAACAAATTTAAAGGTCCGATCCGGCTCGGGGGCGTGATCGGTGGTGGTTCAATTCCAGGTTCGTTTGGCGCAACCGGTTTGCCCGCAGCCACGAGGGGTAATATATGAGCACTGCGATGTCTGTTTGTCACGGAGCCTTCGGTAGAGCCGCGTTGTATCGCCTGGACAAATCCCTGATTACGCACGCCCACCGCGAAGGCCACCTGATCTTCCACATCGAAGAAAACCAGCCCCTGGTCGTGGTAAACGACACGGGGTTCGACGTCGATGAGCATTGCGCGGCGGCGGTCAGTCCGCTGGAGCCACACAGTTTCAACGTAAAACCCGATCAAGCCTGCGTGGTGCTGGTGCTCTATATCAAACCGATCTGGTTTCTCGAAAACAGCCAGTCGGCGGAATTTACGCTTCGGTTCGGCAACTCGATCGTTATTCGCACAAAGGCGATCAATGCATTGGTTCGTCGCCTGACATCGCTGTTGCTCGTCGAGCAGAACACCGACAGCGTGGATTCGCTTTTGTTCAACCTGGCTCGGTTGTGTTACGAGCAGAGCTGGCAAAGCGTTGTTGCCCCCGGCATGTTGCAGAACAAGTGCTCCCGATTCAGTGACTTCCGGATACGCCGTTCACTGCGAATGATGCAGGGGCATATGTCGGCGGAGATCGAGATGGAGGAAGTGGCGAGGGCAGTCGGGTTGTCGAGGCCTCATTTCTTCAAATTGTTCAAAAAGCAGCTTGGTATCACGCCGAATGTCTACCTCAATACGTTGCGTTCCGAGCGCGCTATTGACGATCTGATCAACACCGACAAAACCGTTACCGATATTGCCTACGACCTGGGGTATTCTTCTCAGGCGAGTTTTACCCGTTTTTTCTCATCCAATGTCGGCATCGCGCCGTCCGAGTACCGGCGGGTTGCAGATAACCCTTCGGCTTATTTTCCGGTTTGATCTCGCATCTTGTTCAAGCGCCCCGCTGATGCGGCGGTGTTTCGTATCGTCGCGTTGAGGTGCGCAGGTGCACGGTGCCATCGGGTATCGTGATAGCGGATGCAGCACGTGCGTGGTGTCTTGCCACATTTCCGATCCAATGGATGTTTAGAATACTGTCAGGTACAGCCCGGGGCCCCCATACGGTTTAAGGTTCCGGGCATTGTCGGCAGTGCGAGCGTGGCTTGCGCCGGCTGCAACGCCCGAATTCATCATTGAAAGATGAGGGAGAATGCCTGAACCGTTCATCGCCAGATGCGTCGCTGTAGCACCGGGGTCTCGTAGTCATGCGTGAATTCACGACGCGTCATCCATGGTGGACGGCCGTGATCGGCGTTGTGCTCGTCGTTGTGCTGTGGATGATCTTTGCGCTGTGGCCGGCCTGGTTGATCGATCTGATCGGCAAAAAGAAGATTTTTCTCAATGCGCTCTTCAACGGCATCACGCTGGGCGGGCTGTATTTTCTAGTCGCCAGCGGATTCACCCTCATCTTTGGCTTGATGCGCAATGTCAATCTCGCGCACGGTTCGCTGTATCTGCTTGGTGGCTACATTGGCTATTTCGTGGCCGACTGGACAGGCTATTGGTTGCTGGCGTTTCCGGCCGCGTTTATTGTCGTTGGGTTCGTCGGTGCGCTGTTACAGCTTTTTGTCTTTCGCAGGATGGAGGGGCAGGACCTTCGGCAAACGCTGGTTACCATCGGGATTTCGATCGTCATGGCCGATCTGATGCTGTGGTCATTCGGTGGGGACTTTTTCAACATCGCACCTCCGAGATGGTTGTCGGGGCCGTTGGAAACCTTTTTTGTCACCGGGGTCAAACGCTCATCGGGCGATCTGATCTTCATGAAGTACCCGATGGTGCGGATTGCGATATTCGTCGCCAGTGTTGTCGTCGGGATAGGTATGTGGTTGATTCTCAATCGCACCAGAATCGGTATGCTGATTCGCGCAGGCGTCGATGATCGAGAAATGCTGGCGGCGACCGGTGCGCGCATCCAGCTCGTGTTTCTGGGCGTGTTTGCTTTTGGTGCCGGGTTGGCCGGGGTGGCCGGTGTGGTCGGTGGCACCTTTCAGTCAGTTGCGCCCGGGGAGGATACGAGATTTCTATTGGCGTCACTGGTAGTGGTCATCGTCGGCGGTATGGGATCTATTACCGGCGCGGCGCTGGGAGCTCTGCTGATTGGCCTCGCCGAGCAGTTTGGCTCGGTGTACTTTCCGACGTACGCCGTGGTGTTGACCTTTGTCATTATGGTCGCCGTGCTGGCATTTCGCCCGCAGGGTCTGATGGGGCAGGGTGGCGCAGATGGCTGACGTCGAGCCCATAGCAAAAGCGTCGGGTTTGGCCCGATACCGCGATGACAGCAGCGGTGGCTATTGGGTGCTTGGCCTGGTACTGCTGATGATACCGGCCTTTGCCGAAGGCTTTGTGCTCTATCAAATCTTTGGCTGGTCGTTCATTTTGGGCATGATTGCACTGAGCCTGATGTTTCTTGGCGGCTACGGCGGCATGGTCAGCCTGTTGCAGATGACCATTGCAAGCCTCGCAGGCTATATGGTCGCCATTCTCGGTGACAGCGCGATCACCACCATCTCCCTCGGCTGGCCCTGGTATATCAATATTCCGGCGGCAATATTGATTGCGGCCATATTCGCAACACTTTGCGGCTGGCTCGCGGTACGCACCGAGGGGATCTATACGATCATGATCACCCTCGCGATCGCCTCGGCATTTTTCTATTTCACTCGCCAGAACTACGTCATCTTCAATGGTTTTTCCGGGTTCAACGGTGTTTCGCCGCCGATGCTGTTTGGCGTTGACTGGCGCACACCAACCGCGTTCTATTATCTGACGCTGTTCTGGGCGACGGTCAGCTACCTGTTGGTGTTGTATGTCTCTCGCGCCCCGTTCGGACTCGCATTGCAGGGTATTCGAGATAACCCCCGTCGCATGGCGGCACTGGGCTACAACGTCAACGCGCACCGGATCGCGGCTTACACGTTTTCGGCCATCATCGCTGCCACTGGCGGTATTCTGCTCACCTGGCAATCGGGGCAAATCTCACCTGGCACAGCAGCGGTCGGGCCGGTAATCGATATTTTGATCATCGCCGTGATCGGTGGACTGCGTCGGCCGATTGGCCCCTTTATCGGCGCCTTTATCTACGTACTGCTGAAGACTTTCGCTGTCGACGTTCTCACTTCGCTCGGGCTTGCGGGCGAGCGATTTCAACTGCTGATCGGTATCGGTTTTCTGGTCATTGTGTTCTGGTCTCCGGACGGCATTCTCGGTCTGTGGGATCGATGGAAGGAGAGCCGCGGCCGAGATCCGCTGACTGGCGAGCAACGGGATTCGCTGTGAACGCATCGTCTGACATCGCCCAGCGTCTCACCGCCACAGGCACCGCCAATGCGCTGGAATTGCGGGGTGTGGGCAAGATGTTTGGCGCGTTGGCAGCGTTGCAGGACATCGATATCAGCATCCGTCCAGGCGAGCGGCGCGCGGTGCTCGGCTCCAATGGTGCAGGCAAGACAACGCTTTTTAACTGCGTCACTGGCGATTTCTTTCCTACCGCTGGATCGATTCGTTTTTTTGGTGAGGACATTACGCGCTTTCCGCCCTACGAACGCATCCGTCGCGGCTTGCGCCGCACCTATCAGATCTCTCTGCTATTCGCCGATCTGTCCGTGGTTGATAACGTCTACCTCGCCTGCGCTGGTGTCTCGCGTCAACGGTTCTCGTTTCTAAGGCCCAGGCGCGATGACGCGCTGGTGGCCAGTGCCGAGAATCTGGTTCGGCTGGTTCATCTGGACGATGTGCGCGACAGGCGCGTATCAGAGCTTGCCTACGGCCAGCAGCGCCAGCTTGAGATCGCCATGGCGCTGTCCGGTGCACCGCGTTTCATCCTGTTCGATGAACCCGCCGCTGGCCTGTCGCCAACCGAGCGACGCGAGTTGGTGGACATCCTCACCGGCCTGCCTTCGCACATGGGTTATATCATCATCGAGCACGACATGGATGTGGCGCTGCGAGTGGCTGAAAGTGTCACCATGATGCACAACGGTGCAATTTTCAAAGAGGGCAAACCGGCAGAGATTGAGCAGGACGAAGAAGTACAGGCGCTCTATCTGGGAGGGCCCGAGCATGGCTGAAGCGATCCTCGACATCTCCGGATTGAGTGTTTTTTATGGCCAGTCGCATGCGCTGCAAGGCGTCGACCTGCGGCTGGAACAGGGGCTGTTGTCAGTCGTTGGGCGCAATGGCATGGGTAAAACCACGCTGTGCAAGGCGATTATGGGGCTGCAGCCGGTGGCCAGTGGATCGATCAGCTTTGCCGGTCATTCGCTGGTCGGTCTTTCGCCTGCGGAGGTTGCGCGGCTCGGCATTGGCTATGTGCCACAGGGACGCCGCTTGTGGCGTTCGCTCACTGTCGATGAACACCTGCGACTGATCGCCAGACGCGGCTCGGCCTGGACGCCGGAGCGCGTCTACTCAGTGTTTCCGCGGTTGGCCGAACGGCGCAACAACGGCGGTGGGCAACTCTCTGGTGGTGAGCAGCAGATGCTTGCGATTGGCCGCGCCTTGTTGCTCGACCCGAGGCTGCTGGTGATGGACGAGCCGACCGAGGGTCTCGCCCCGGTGATCGTGCAGCAGGTTCAGGACATGCTGATCCAGCTCAGCCGCGAGGGCGATGTACACGTGCTGGTGATCGAGCAGAACATCGGTGTGGCGTGTGCGGTCTCCGAGCAAGTGGCGATCATGGTCAACGGCCGCATCGATCGGGTGATGGATGCCGCCGCGCTGGCCGCCGATCGCGACTTGCAGCAGGCGATGCTCGGCGTCGGCCGCCACGCCCACGACGAGACCCTGGATGCACAAGCGCCCGCGGCGGCGCCAGCGTCATCTGGTAACAGGCCAACACGGATTTACGTATCCAATCCGGTGCTGCCGACGCGCTGGAGTAAACCGGTGTCGGTGCGTCAGATAGAAGGCAACGCGAGAACCCAGTCGGCAGCCGGCCTGCACGCAGTGCCCGCCATGGAATCGATACCAGCGGCCAGGCACAGCACGCGCGCCAATTCCGTTTACGTCGCCGGCACGCTCGATACTAAGGGGGCAGAGCTGAGATTCATCCGCGATCAACTGGTTGCGGACGGCATTAGTGCCACGATGATCGATCTGTCGACAACGGGCGGTCCGTCCGGTGCCGAGGTGCCGCCGCACGCGGTCGCGGCCTGTCACCCGCGAGGTTCCTCGGGCGTGTTCACTGGCGATCGCGGCACGGCCGTGGCCGGCATGACACTGGCCTTTGAGCGCTGGATGCAATTGCATGGCGATGCAGCCGGTATTATCGCTGCCGGTGGTTCTGGCGGTACGGCGATGGTCGCGCCCGCCTTTCGTTCGCTGCCGGTGGGTGTGCCGAAGATCATTATATCGACCGTCGCCAGTGGCAACGTCGAGCAATACGTCGGTCCGTCGGATATTCTCATGTTGCACTCCGTCGCCGACGTGCAGGGAATCAACTCCATCACCCGCCAGGTCTTAAGAAATGGGGCCGGAGCACTTTCGGGTATGGTCAAATCGCGTCGACTCGCAGTGGATCCCACGGATCAGAAACCTGCCATTGCGATCACGATGTTTGGCGTCACCACGCCCTGTGTTCAGCAGGTAACGACCGCGCTCGAATCTGAATACGACTGCCTGGTATTTCACGCCACTGGCACCGGTGGCCGGGCGATGGAAAAACTGCAGGACGACGGCATGCTGCGCGGTGTTCTCGATCTAACCACCACTGAGATCTGCGACATGATCGCCGGTGGTGTGTTTGCCGCCACTGAAGATCGCATGGGCGCCTCGATCCGCACGGGACAACCCTATATCGGTTCCTGCGGCGCGCTGGATATGGTCAATTTCAATGCCCCGGAAACGGTGCCACAGCGATACCAGGATCGATTGTTATACGAACACAATCCGCAGATCACGCTGATGCGCACCACGCCGGAGGAAAACGATCGCATGGGGCGCTGGATCGGTGAGCGGCTGAACCAGATGCGTGGCCCCGTGCGTTTTTTTCTACCCGAAGGCGGCGTGTCGCTGCTCGATGCACCTGGTATGGCGTTCTGGGATCCGCAGGCTGATGCGGCCCTGTTTGACGCGCTGCAGGACACGGTGCAACAGACGGCCAGTCGGCAACTCATCCGCACCCCTCACAACATCAACGACCCAGCATTTGCGCAACAGGTGTTACACACCTTCAGATCGCTTCACGGATCACCTATGCGCAAGGTTTCAGGAGCCTGACCATGTTCAATCGAACTGATTTGATGAAGAAATTCCGAGCCATGCGCGACAACGGCGAGCCGATTGTTGGCGGTGGTGCCGGCACCGGATTGAGTGCCAAGTGCGAAGAGGCGGGTGGCATCGACTTGATCGTCATATACAACTCAGGTCGCTACCGCATGGCCGGGCGCGGTTCACTGGCTGGACTCATGCCTTACGGTGACGCCAACGCCGTGGTAATGGAGATGGCCGGCGAAGTGTTGCCGGTCGTCAAAAACACACCCGTGCTCGCAGGCGTCTGTGCCTCTGACCCCTTTCGCCTGATGCCCAAGTTTCTCGACGATATTCGCGCCGCTGGATTTTCCGGCATTCAGAATTTCCCGACGGTCGGCCTGATCGACGGAGACTTTCGCGCCAACCTCGAGGAGACCGGTATGGGTTATGACCACGAGATCGAACTGGTGCGCCTGGCGGCTGAGCGCGACATGCTTACCACGCCCTATGTTTTCTCCGAGCAGGATGCCACCGCGATGGCGCACGCCGGCGCCGATATCATTGTCTGTCATCTGGGTTTGACTACCGGTGGCAACATCGGTGCCGAGACCGCGATGACCCTCGAACAGTGCCCGGCGGCGGTCGATGCCTGGGCTGGTGCCGCACTGGCGGTTAACCCCGACGCCATCGTGCTGGTGCACGGTGGTCCGGTGGCCATGCCTGAAGATGCCGAATTTGTACTGAAAAACACCACCAACTGTCACGGGTTCTACGGTGCATCGTCGATGGAGCGTCTGCCGACAGAGGTAGCACTCACCGAGCAAACGCGAAAATTCAAGCAGATTGGGGGGCTCAAGTAATGACAGGTGCCCTCATTGGCAAACTGATCCTGTGGTTGATCTTTGCCGCGGTTGTCGTCTTTGTCCTGTATTGGATCATGCACTGGCTGTATCGGCGTTCAACCAAGGAAGTGGCATTTGTGCGCACCGGTTTTCTTGGTGAGCAAGTGGTGATCGATGGCGGTGCATTTGTCTGGCCGATCATTCACACCATTACGCCGGTCAACATGAACACGCTGCAGTTGGCGGTAACGCGTGAAAAAGAGGAGGCGCTGATCACCAAAGATCGCACACGCATTGATGTGGACGCCGAATTCTACGTGCGCGTACAACAAAACCGTGAGGCGGTCAGCCTGGCGGCGTCAACGCTTGGGCGGCGCTCGCTGCAGTCGGAAAGCCTGCATTCACTGTTGTCTGGAAAATTCATCTCCGCGTTGCGAACAGTCGCCTCGGAGATGACGCTGGAAGAAATTCACGAAAACCGCACCGCCTATGTCGCGCGCGTGCAGGAGATGGCACAGGAGGGTCTTGGCAAGAACGGGCTTGAGCTCGAAAGCGTTGCCGTCACCGATCTCGACCAGACCGACATTCAGTATTTCAATCCGTCGAATCGGTTCGATGCCGAGGGTCTGACGCTGGTCATCAAAGAGATCGAAGAGCGTCGCAAGCTACGCAACGATATCGAGCAGGACTCAATGATTCGCATTCGCGAGCGCAACCTCGAAGCCGAGAAGCAGGCACTGGATATCGAGCGCGCGAGTGAGCAGGCGCGTCTGGAGCAGGAGCGCGACGTAGAGTTTCAGCGTGCGCAGCAACGCGCCGAGCTCGCGCGTGAACGTGCTGAGCGGGAAAAGGAGGCAGAGCAAGCGACACTTTTGAATCGCCAGGCGATTGAGACTGCCAGAATCGGCAACGAACAGGAAATCAGTGCCGCACGGATCGAGAGTGAGCGCGACATTCGCCAGCGTGAAATCGAGCGACAGCGACAGATTGAGGCGGCTGAAATCGTCACCCTTGAGCAGACCGAAAAAGCCCGCATCGCACAGGAAAAAGTGCTCGCAGAAGAACGGATCAAATCGCAACAGGAAACTGACGCCGCGGAGATCGCTTCGCGTGAGGAAATTGAGCGCGCCCGCATTCAACAGGAAAAGGCGATTGAGTATGCGCGCATACTCAAAACGCGCGAAATCGAGGCGTCTGAAATCGATCGCAAGCGCGCCACAGAAGAAGCCGAGATCGCCGCCCGCGAACAGATCGAAAAAGCCCGCATCGCACAGGAAGACGAAGTCACCGAGGTGCGTATCACTCACGAACGCGTCACGCGTGAACGGGAACTCGCACGTAATCGTGCGATCGATCAGGCAGAGATTGAATCGCGCACCGCCACCGAGCGCCTTAGAATTGCTCAGGAACAATCGGTCGTGATTGAGCGGATACACTCCGAGCGTGACACCCGCGCGCAGGAGTATGAGCGCCAGAAGGTGCTGGAGGCGGCAGAGCTTGCCACCGAACAGGCGCGGGAAGCTGCACGCATAGCCAAAGAGAAATCCGTCGCCGCCGAGCGAATCGCCTACGAACAGGATCTGCGTGAACGCGAGATCGCACGCAATCGCGTCGTCGAGGCGGCTAGTATCGAGGCGCAGGAAGTCATCAATGCGGCACGTATCAACGAAGAGCGGCGCACGCGCACTGCTGAAATCGAAAAGGAGCGTGAACTTCGCGCCACTGAAATAGAGCGCAACGAAAACATCGAGAGTCTGGAAGTTTCAACTCGACGCATTCTTGATCAACTGCGCATCGAAAAGGAACAGGAAACCAGTGCCGAGAAGATCGCCCGTGATCGCTCGGTGCGTTCGATGGAGATAGATCGCAATCGCGCGCTGGACGAAGCGCAGATTGCCGCGGAGCAGGCTGTGGAAGCCGCCCGTGTTGCTCGCGACAAGAGTCTGGATGCCGAACGCATCCTCGCCGAGCAGGAAACCGACGCGAAGAAACTGGCTTGCAAGCAGTATCTCGAACAACTCGAGATCGATCGTGTGCAAGCGTTGCGCGCTGCTGAGATTGCCAGTCAGGAGATCATCGAGCGCGCGCAAATTGCCTCCGAAAGAGGCCTCGACGACGAACGCATTGCCCACCAGACCGAGCGCAGACGGCTTGAGATCGAGCGCGAAAAAACGGTGGAAGAGGCGAGTATGGATAAGGCCATCTCGCTGTACGAGAAATCGCTCGATGAAAGTGCGGCGGCCATTGAGGCCGAAATCGCACGGGCGCGTGCCGCCGAAGCCACCGAAAAAGTCGCCACTGCCACCGAGCTTGAAATCGCATCGCGCCGAAAGTCAGTCGACACGACGTTGGCCGAAAAAGAGGCCGAGCAAATGCGTATTGCCGCCGAGGCTGACCGAATTCGTACCGCGGTTGAAGCCGAGGCACAAAAGCTTATCAACGAAGCTGAAAATGTGCTCACTGACGGCTCGCGTCGCTCGCTATTCAAGCGCAAGATGCTCGATCGCATCGAGGGTATTGTTGCAGCCTCTGTCAAGCCGCTGGAGAACATCGAAGGCATCAAGATCATGCAGGTGGGCGGTGCCGGCAATTCATCGACCAGTTGGGGTGGTGGAGATGGCGATACCGGAGGCGGTGGTACCGGATCCAGCCCCACCGACGAGGTGATCAATTCGGCACTGCGCTACCGCGTGCAGGCGCCGTTAATCGATAGCCTGCTGACGGATATGGGCATCGAGGGATCCAATCTCACCAAACAGCCCGGCCTGATTCGCGAAGCCTCAGACATGCAGCGCATTGCCAGCGACAGTAAAAAGAAAAGCGGTGGCGATGGCGGCAAGAAACCCGCCACCGAGGGGCAGTCGTAGATGGCACGCGTCTACACGTCATCGGTGATTCAGGCACCGGCCGCCAGCGTTTGGGAGCGGGTACGCGATTTCAATGGTCTGCCCAAGTGGCATCCACGCATTCGCGACAGCAGAATCGAAGATGCACTGCCGGCCGACAAGATCGGCTGTATTCGAAATTTCAATTTGCAAAATGGCGATAATATTCGCGAGCAGTTGCTGGGCCTGAGCGACTACGACATGTTTTGCACTTACTCGATACTCGAAAGCCCGATGCCGTTGACCGACTATATCGCCACGCTCAGGCTAACGCCGGTCACCGATGGGCCGCGTTGCTTTATCGAATGGTCGGCGGAGTTCGAGTGCGGCGCCGATGTCGAAGACGATTTGGTCAACAGTATCGGTAACGATGTGTTCCAGAGTGGTTTCGATGCGTTGAAAAGACAGTTTGGCGAAACCGCGTGAAAGTGATCCGCAGCACCATACTCGACTCACCCTGTGATGTGGTGTGGGAGGTACTGCGCGATTTCAACGGTCATGACGCCTGGCACTCGGCGGTGGCCGAGAGCCAAATCGAGCGAGGACAAGACGCCGATCGCATCGGCTGTGTACGACGCTTTCGACTGGCCGACGGTTCAGAACTGCGTGAACAACTATTGACGCTCTCGGATCTTGAGCAGACCTTCAGTTACTGCCTGCTCGACACGCCGATACCCTTGTTCAACTACGTCGCGCACGTGCGTTTGTATCCTGTCACCGACGGTGACCGCACGTTTTGGGAATGGGAGGGGCGATTCGATACGCCAATAGGGCAGGAGCAAGCGCTTCGCGATCTGGTGGGCGACAACATCTACACCGCCGGATTTGAAGCCATCCGCAGGCATCTGGGGCAGAGCGCGTGAGCCTGACGATCGAAACCTATCCGTCATTACAGCAGGCCGATGCCGCGCGTCGCGATGATGGCTGCTATCTGGCCGGTGGCACACTGGTGATGCGTGAGCTCAATTACGCCACCAACGCGTACTCGCGCGTGTTACGCGTCGATCAGCCGCCGCGCGACATTCGCGCCCAGGGCGATCGGCTCGTTATCGACGCAGCAGTGACCATGGCCGACATCTGCCAAAGTGCCGCCGCTGAATGTCTGCACCCGGTGGCTCGTAGCGTGGGCGGGCCTGCGGTACGCAACATGGCAACGGTGGGTGGCAATCTCTTCGCGCCGCATCCCTATGGCGATCTGACCACCGCGTTGCTTGCGTTGCAAGGTGAAGTTTCATTTGTCGATGGGCGCACCCAGGCGCTGGATCAGTTTCTCGCGGCGCGCGATCGTGCGCCGCTGGTCGCGTCTGTATCAGTGCATCTTCCACGTCAGGGCGAGTTTCGCTTTCGCAAGGTCAGCCGGGTCAAGCCCAAGGGCGTTGCGGTGATGAGTATTGCCGCCTGGTTGCCGATGTCAGGGGGGCGCGTCTTGCAGGCGCGAATTGCCTTTGGCGCAATGGGGCCAGTGCCCTCACGTGCGAATGCCGCCGAACAGGCGCTTGAAGGTGCCACTCTTGATAGGCAGGGTGTTGAACGCGCTTTGTCCGTTGCCACCCAGGGCCTTAATCCGGCAGACGATGCGCTGGCATCGGCCTGGTATCGCGGCGAGGTAGCACCGGTACATCTGCGCCGCGTGTTACTCAACGAGGATGCGTGAAACATGAGCAAGACGCCGCTGCAGTTCAACCTTAACGGCAACGATACCGCGGTGTTTGTCGATGCCGGTGCCAACCTGCTCGACGTGTTGCGACGCGGCGTTGGCGATTTATCGCCCAAGTACGGTTGTGGCCAGGGCACCTGTGGCACCTGCAGCGTGCTGATTGACGGCGAGCTGCGATTGAGCTGCCTGACATTGGCAGAATCGGTTGCCGGCTGTCAGGTAGAGACCACCGCGGGATTGCAAACCGGGCCAGAGCCGCATCCGTTGCAGACCGCCTTCATGGAAGGGTTTGCCGCGCAGTGCGGATATTGTACGCCGGGTATGTTGATGGCGGCCAAAGCACTGTTGAAAGACAACCCCAGCCCCACACGTGAGCAAGTGATCGAGGCAATCAGCGGTAATCTGTGTCGCTGCACGGGCTATGACCCTATTGTCGATTCGATTCTGACGGCAGCGCAGCAACTGAACGCGAGGGCAGGGCGATGAGCGTCGAGTTTCGCAAGGATCTGTTCGCCGATGAGCGCGACGATAGTCTGCTCGAAATCGGCAAGCCGACGATTCGACAGGACATCCTCGGTCACGTCACCGGACGATCGCCCTACTTTGATGATCACCAGTTCGATGGACTGTTGCACATGCGTTGTGTGCGCTCACCACACCACCATGCGCGAATCAGACACATCGACACGCGCGAGGCCGAGGCAATACCCGGTGTCGTGCGCATCGTGCGTCCGACGGATATACCCAATAATCTGAATACCTTGTTGTCTTTGATCAACTTCGGCCGCGACGACGAGGCCCTGCTGCAGCCCGAGAAAGTCGCCTACAAGGGTGAGCCGGTCATCGCGATCATCGCCACCAGCGAACGGCAGGCGCGAGCTGCCGTTAACTGTGTGCGGGTGGATTGGGATCCGCTGCCACACGTGCTCGATGTCGAAGAGGC
>CAZYDV010000128.1:0-2637 GCA_964646405.1 uncultured Granulosicoccaceae bacterium
AATAGGGGTCTTTCTTGACATCGCGCAGTGAATTCTGAAGCCCCATCTCGGCAAAAGGCAAGCGATACTCTTTGTGCAATCGCCCGGGCCGCGGCGCCATAACGAAAAGCCGCTCACCCAGCAGCAATGCCTCCTCAACAGAGTGGGTGATAATCATGATTGTCTTGCCTGTCTCCTTCCAAAGATCGAGCACCAGGCTTTGCATCTTTTCTCGAGTGAGCGCATCGAGTGCACCCAGTGGCTCATCCATCAGAATCAGATCCGGATCATTGACCAGACAACGCGCCAATGCCACACGCTGTTGCATACCACCCGACAACTGGTACGTCGGGGTGTCGCCAAATCCCTGCAGCCCCACGGTATCGAGCCATTTCTCAACCTGCGCCGCAGCCTCTTTTTTGGGCATCTTTTTCATGCGAAGACCAAAGTCGACATTCTTGGCAACCGGTAGCCATTCGAACAACGCGCCCTGTTGAAAAACCATTCCACGCTCGACGCCAGGGCCCAGGATTTCATTCTCACCGAGTACGATTTTTCCGGCGGTAGGATTGATGAAACCAGCGATGATATTCAACAACGTGGTCTTGCCGCAGCCAGACGGGCCGAGCACCGACAGAATCTCGCCCTTCTTCAACGTGAAGTTTACGTCCTTGAGTGCCTCTACCGCCGCCCCGGTTTGCGGGTTGGTGAAGGTCATGCAGAGGTTGTCGGATATCAGATCAGCCATAGGTTGCGCTTATGTTCCGGACTAGACAAAGAAAAGGGCGGGGCCTCAGCTGAGACTCCGCCCCGTGTTACCAATGGGCGCTAGCTTCAGCCAGATGGCTGAAGTATAGACTGCGACCCCTGCTACTTCAGGAAGGAACCGTCCAGTGTCTTGGCAATGGCCGCACCGTCCGAGTCACCTGAGAATACCAGGCCCAGCGACGCGGCAGCAGCGGCGGCAATGCCGTCTTTGCCAAAGTACTGCTCCGCCTGCTCGGCAGCCGTCGGGAAGGTGAAACCCGCCATCTGGTTCTTAGTTTGATCCGGGGTCATACCCGCATCGGCAGCTACCTGTGCGATCTGACCGTCGGAACCGATCCATGCACCGTTGGACTCTTCAGTGACTTCCATGAAGGTCTTGAGCAGATCGGGATTTTCTGTCGCGAAAGACTCGGTGACGGAAATGACGTCGAAGGAGCCAATGCCCGCGTCAGTCTTTTCCTGTGTGCTCATGATCGGTGCACCAACTTCACCAGCAGCCTTGGCGGAGTTGCCACCAAAGATACAGGCCATATCGACGGAGCCGTCTGCCAGTGAAGCTGCGCCATCGGGCGGCGCCTGGTCGACGATTTCCATGGTGCTGATGTCGACATCCAGCGCCGCCATCTGCTTTCTGAAGGAGAAGTCCGCCATGGTGTTCAGCGGCACAGCTACGGTGCGGCCTTCCAATTCTGATGCATTGGAAGAACTAATGCCAAGACCGTTCTTGACGAAGCAGTCGTTGGCTTCGTAGACCACGGCGATGCCGACCATCTTCAGTGGGGCACCTTGTTGAATCGCGGTGACAAAAGGCGCCAGGCCCTGGCTGTAGGCGATATCGATGTCACCAGCCAGCATGGCTTCGGTCATCGCAACACCTGTGGAGAAGTCGGTCCAGTTGACGTCTACACCCAGTGCTTCGTCATAGGCTTTGTCGACTTTCGCGATCTGGTTGGGCGTAGCCCACTCCAGGAAAAACGCCACGTTGACGCTGTCTGCAGCCATCGCGGTCGAGCCCAGACCCATCGCCACAGCGGCAGTTACGGATTTCAGTAATTTCATGTAGGTGGCCTCCAGAATGACCAATTAATTGACCGATGCGGTTCACCCGTTCGCACGGGCAAAGTCAGGCCGCAGCAGACCAGGCACAGTGTCGCTCGTGCTGTCGTCGCGTCGAACCGTCGTCGGGATACCGCTCGCGCGGGCAGTATACATCAACCTTTCCTGTCACTAATGATCTGTGCGCGTCGTCGAGCGTTTGTAACGTTCGAGCAAACCGGCGCGAGGTGTGGAGGGCGTTTCCACAATGCTCGCTGGCAGGATCACGGATGTTGATGCTAATTATTTTGCCGGGTGAAAAACGAAAACGCCATCAGAGTGATGGCGTTGTATCGGCAAGACAGGCAGCGTCGGCTGGAACAACGGACGCCCGGTTACCCCTACTCAGGCTGCAGCAGCTTAAACTCCACGCGGCGGTTAATCCGGCGTCCCTGAGGTGAACCGTTGCTGGTCAGCGGCTTGGATTCGCCATAGCCAAAGGCGCGCAATCGTTGGATATCGACACCCTGACCGGCAATGAACGAGGCCGTTGCCTGCGCCCGTCGCACCGACAACTGCATGTTCAGCGCAGCACTGCCGACCGAATCCGTGTGGCCGCTGATTTCAAGAATCGCCTGCGGGTACTTGTACATCAATGCAGTGACCTGGCCTAACACCGTTCGCGACTGCGCGGTTAAGGTGGCGCTGCCGGAATTGAAAGCGACCTGATTCAAGGCATCGTCGAGTACCTTTTGATCCTCGGCAGAGATTCCAACGCTTGCAATCGAGGCGACTGAAGAAGGGGTGAGTTCTGCATCCGCGGGCACTGCTGCATCTACATCTGCATCTGCATCT
>CAZYDV010000128.1:2737-15844 GCA_964646405.1 uncultured Granulosicoccaceae bacterium
CATCTGCAGAAATTTCGCTGTCACTGACCACCGTCGGGCAACCGAGCGCGTCTGCGGTACCTGCCACATCGACGCACTGATCATCGGTGTCGGGCACGCCGTCACCATCGGTGTCGACTGCGGCCGGACAGCCCGATTCACTGCCCTGCCCAGGCAGTTGCGGACACTCGTCGGCGATATCGGCGATGCCATCGCCATCCGTGTCCATCGGGCAGCCGGCACTCGCGGCATCGCCCGCCACAGCCGGACAGTCGTCCTGTGCATCGGCAACACCGTCGCCATCGCTGTCAGCGGGACAGCCACCGCTATCGGCTGTGCCGGCAACATCCGGGCACTGATCCTGATCGTCGGCCACCCCGTCACCATCCTGATCAGCAGGACAACCATTGGTTTCGGCTGCACCGGCCAGTTGCGGGCACTGATCATTAGCATCGGCCAGACCGTCGCCGTCGCTATCGAGCGGGCAGCCATTGAGTTCCGCCACACCGGCGATATCCGGACAGATGTCGGCCGCGTCGGCGACTCCATCGCCATCACCATCGAGCGGACAGCCATTGCTCGTGTCGGCTGCAACGTCCGGGCACTGGTCCAACTCATCGGCTACGCCGTCTGCATCGCGATCAGCTGGACATCCCGAATCGGCAGCAGTGCCAGCTTGCGACGGACACAAATCATCGGAGTCGATTATCCCGTCGCTATCGGTATCAGGCGCGCAGCCATTTAGTTCGATGGTCCCCACCTGATCTGTACATTGATCAACATCATCAAAAACGCCATCGCCGTCGCGATCGACCATCGACAGCGGACAGCCACCGTCTTCGAGTGCGCCGGCAAACTGTGCACAGCGATCAATGGAGTCTCCAATGCCGTCACCGTCAACATCGAGGAGCGCCGCAGCACTTATCGCACTGGCACTTTTATTTGACTCAGGCGCGAGGACCTTTGTTCGCGTGGTATCAGATGTATCAGAGGCGATAGCAACTGTACTTGCCGTAGCCAATCGATCATCGACTTGCTCGACTTCCGTGTGATCGGCCTGCAATTGTGCTGTGGAGTCGCCGATCAGAAACCAGGCGAGCCAGCCAAAGAACAACAGTACCGGGATAATGACCAGGTACTCCTCGTACTCACGTTCTTTTTGTGTTTTTTCGACATCGCCTTGCATAGTTAACTCCTCACTACAGCCTGCTGGGTAACCGGTTCACGGATTCGTACCGAAGGATCGCGCACCGCACGTGCACAAAAATCGCGGCACGTCAGAACGTCGCGGCGCGTTCGCGCCGCAACTTTGCACAAAGGCAATCAGTCTTTCGTGACTTTTCTTGCCCATGAATCGGATACCGCTTTGGCTGCATCTCGCCCGCCCAGACCAAAGGCCAGCGCAGCGGCAACCGCCACCGCACCCAGGGTAAGACCAAACGCCAGGTTGACGATGTTGTCTGCCAGACCCATGGCTCGAAGCCCCATCGCCAGTACCAGACCCAGGATTGCGAAGCGGGCGATGTTGGCAAGAGCCGGGTTGCTTTTGGACATGGCGTTATAGGCGAGCATACTGAGAAAATTACCAATCACCAGGATCAAACCACCCACCAATATGCCGCCACCGAACTGCAGTACTCTCGCCATGATTTGCGAGATGATTTCGATATCGAGACGATCGACGGCTGCGGTCAGGCCGGTCAGCATTGAAAAGAACATAATGCCGTTTCCGATCAGTTTGGTCGGTGTAAAATTGGCATTAAAAACACCTTGCAGACCGACCTTCTGAGGCATCGAATCGACATTCATGCCCTCGAGAATACCACCCAGTATGCTGACGACAAACTTCGCTACAAACCAGGTCACCACAAGAATAATCGCCGCGCCGATAATATTCGGGATAGCCGACATCAACTGTTGAATCATCGCGGTTGCCGGGCCGGAGATCGCCTCTATGTCCAGTATTCCAAGGGCTGCAACAATAATCGGTAACAGAATCGCTGCAAACACAAACGATGTACCCAGCTTAGACAGCTTTATATCGTTGTTGCCGGTGCGCAAAGCCAGTTGTTCATCGGCTTTGCCAAGACCCATGCCAACGAATTCCGATATCAGCTTGGCGAGTATCCAACCCACATAACCGACAATACCTGCGCCGATGATGTTGGGCACGTAACCCAGAAACTCACTGGCCATAGCCTTGAGTGGTTCGAGTACATCTTCGAGACCCATCTGACCGAGTACGGCAATTAAAACAAACAGGACGAGTACGCCGTAAACCAATGTGGCGATTGGTGTCGCCAGATCGGTAACCGATCCATCGGCGTTCGTGCGGTTTAGCATGTCGACACCAGAGAGCGTCTTTTGTAAAAATTTTCTCACTAACCGCGCGATGAAAAGTCCAACGATTAGAATGAGCAGCGCTATGAGAATAGGGCCCAATTTGTCGCCAAAGGGAATTGCACTCAGGAAACTGCCTGCTGCATCGTTCATTATTATCACTCCTGACCGGGGGAAAAAACGTTTACGAAATACCACCATTGAACAGACCAGGCGATAGTTGGCCTGCTCCGCTAAACCGGATGATTACTGGGAATGATTCTAGGAAACTCGGTGTACCACCAAGGTAATAGATTGTTAAGCAGACAGGATTATTGTCGATCGGTCATGCAAATACGCAAGACGCACAATGATTAACAATTGCTGAGGCAAACTGACGGCGGCAATCGCGCCGGGTGTTTTTCACCACCAGCAGGGCGTTGAAAAAAGTGATGAGCTAAGACCTGCTAGTCGGACCAAAGTCACCCGACTGAATCACTGCTAAACCAGTCAAGGGCGACTGGTTTTACTCAAGGGATCACGTTTTGTCTTGCTGTATAAAACGAACCTGATCACGAGAATCAGCACAGCCGCGGCAAACAGAATCAGCAGGGGCGCCACATCCGAGATACTGAACTCATAACCCTGCTCGCTTAGCTGACCTGCGGCACGCACACTCGCACCGGCACTGGCGAAGAACAGCGGACGTATCCAGCAACTGGCCAGTGTGCCGAGCAGGAAACCCCGCCTCGACAAT
This sequence comes from uncultured Granulosicoccaceae bacterium, assembly GCA_964646405.1. Taxonomy (GTDB): domain Bacteria; phylum Pseudomonadota; class Gammaproteobacteria; order Granulosicoccales; family Granulosicoccaceae; genus CAKZSB01. Next base: position 5,793 of record CAZYDV010000128.1, read on the forward strand.
CCCGCCATCGCCGCCAAAACACAGGCGACGGCACTGGGGATGACAGGTGTCAGCCTGAGTGTGATCGTGGCAAAGAAACTGTCACGCCTGAGTGCTTCGAGTGATCGCAGTACTGACTGTGTGCTGACACGCTCGACGTGGCGCGACCAGAAACTTTGACTACGCTGCTGTATCGCACGCCGCGAGATAGCAAAGACCGGCCAGGCGGTGAGCATTTGAGCGGCGGCATAGAGGCCGGCCGCCAGCGGGGCACCAAACACGAATCCGGCAGCCACGAGCAACACGGATCCACTGGGCACAACCAGGAGCTGGGTCAGCACCGCCACCACAAAAAATCCCGCCAGCCACCACAAGCCTGCTGGACTGGGGTGATTGGCCGCCACCGTCAAGGTTTCTGAAAGCCATTGCGTGCCATCCAGAAACACCATCCAGCCGATTGCGAGCACCGACAACACGGCCAGCACAACAATGGCAATGACAGACAGGCGATGCGAAGGCGGGAGTGGCAAGCGGGTCTTGAGGTGGCTGGTACGACATGGGATCAAAGCGATAATCGGGCCGCCGGAAGAAACCGGCGGCGGCACAATTGCCAATCGGTTGGTGAAAACACCAGATCAGGGTTACCTGCGAAAGTGTCTATTTCTCACCTGAATAAAGAGGGGGTGTCGCGCTCGCGCAGCCACGCTAGCGCAACCCCTGACGCACCGCTTCGACACTGTCTTTTGCATCGCCAAACAGCATGCGGGTGTTGTCGCGGAAAAACAGCGGATTCTCAACGCCGGCATAGCCGGTGGCCATGCTGCGCTTGGAGACCACGACGGTCTTGGCGTTCCAGACCTCAAGCACCGGCATACCGGCAATCGGACTGTTGGGATTTTCCATCGCCGACGGATTGACGATGTCGTTGGCGCCAATCACGACCACGACATCGGTAGCGGCCAGATCGTCATTGATCTCGTCCATCTCGAGCACCAGGTCGTAGGGGACATTGGCCTCGGCCAGCAGCACATTCATGTGTCCGGGCATGCGACCGGCAACCGGATGAATTGCAAATCGAACGTTAACGCCCTGCGCGACCAGCGATTTGGTGAGCTCGGCGACGGGATGCTGCGCATGCGCCACCGCCATGCCATAGCCAGGCACAATCACCACAGACTCGGCGTCCTGCAACAGTTGCGAGACTTCATCGGCGCTGATCGGCACGGCCTCGCCCTGCTCGCCCGCCCCATCGTCGGTACCCGCCGCTGCACTACCGAAACCGCCCATGATTACGCTGAGGAACTGGCGGTTCATGGCCCGGCACATGATGTAGCTGAGAATCGCACCGCTGCTGCCAACCAGCGCACCGGTAATGATCAGCAGATCGTTGGACAACATGAATCCGGTCGCCGCAGCGGCCCAGCCGGAGTAACTGTTGAGCATAGAGATAACGACCGGCATATCGGCACCACCGATCGCCATCACCATGTGCACGCCAAAACCCAGCGCCAGTATCGTCATGATCAACAAAATGGCAGTGCCAGAGCCTTTACCGGCACCAATGAACACGAACAGCAGTAACAGACAAACGATGCCAATACCCAGGTTGAGCATATGCCGACCGGGCAGCATCAGCGGCGCACTGCCAATCTTGCCATTGAGCTTCCCGAACGCAACCACCGACCCGGTAAAGGTGATCGCACCAATCAGAATGCCTAGATAGATCTCGACATTGTGAATGGTTTTCTCTGTGCCCTCGAAATGCACGGATGGATCGAAGTAACTGGCGAAACCCACCAGCACCGCGGCCAGGCCAACAAAACTGTGCAGTATGGCGACGAGCTCTGGCATCTGTGTCATTTGCACACGTGCCGCCAACACGGCACCGATGGCACCGCCCACCAGCATAATGGCGATCAACAGGCCGTAGGAGGTGACCGTGCCACTCAACACAGTGGCGCCGATGGCGATAGCCATGCCAGCTATGCCAAACCAGTTGCCGCGACGCGCGGACTCCTGATGGCTAAGCCCTGCCAGACTGAGAATAAACAAGATGGCCGCGATGATATAAGCGGCGGTAACCATGCCTGAATTCATTGTGCTACTCCGCTATTTTCTGAACATTTTCAGCATGCGCTGAGTAACGAGAAATCCACCCACAATATTGATGCTGGCAATCAACACGGCGATCGCGGCAAGCACCACCACAAGCCCTGACGGCGACGATATCTGCAGCAATGCGCCTACTACGATGATGCCGCTGATCGCATTGGTCACGCTCATCAGCGGTGTGTGTAGTGAGGCAGTGACACTCCAGATGACCTGATAGCCGACGAAGCAGGCGAGTACAAAAACGGTGAAATGACTCATAAATTCAGCCGGTGCGACACTGCCGACACCCAGTATCGCCAACACACCCAGTATTGCGGCGATCACTGTGCCGCGCGCTTTGGATGCGGTGGAGATCTCTGCCGGTGCTGCAGCCGGGGCGGCAGCAGGTGCCGGTTTGGGTGCTGCACTGAGTTTGGGCGCCGGCGGCGGCCAGGTGACTTCACCCTCTTTAATTACGGTGGTACCGCGAATGACTTCGTCGTCCATATTGACATTGACCACGCCGTCTTTTTCCGGTGTGAGATCCGTTAACAGATGCCGCAGGTTGGTGCCGTAGAGCTGGCTCGACTGCGCCGCCATTCGACTGGGCAGATCGGTATACCCGATCAGGGTCACCCCACCGTGCTGGATAACTTCATTGGCGCGAGTGAGTTTGCAGTTGCCGCCCTGTTCAGCCGCGAGATCAACGATCACGCTGCCAGGCTTCATCGATTCGACCATTTCGGTGGTGATCAACTCAGGCGCCGGACGTCCGGGTATCAGCGCAGTAGTGATGATGATATCAACTTCTCTGGCCTGCTCGGCAAACAAAGCCATCTCGGCTTCGATAAATTCTTTGCTCATCACCTTGGCATAGCCGCCCTCACCGCCACCGTCTTCTTCGAACTCGAGTTCGAGAAATTCACCCCCCATACTCTCGACCTGATCGCGTACTTCGGGGCGCGTATCAAACGCGCGTACGATGGCACCCATGCCGCGTGCAGCACCGATCGCCGACAATCCGGCCACGCCGGCACCGATGACCAGCACGCGCGCTGGTGGCACTTTACCGGCGGCTGTTATCTGGCCTGTAAAAAAACGTCCAAAGTGACTGGCTGCCTCAACCACGGCGCGGTAACCGCCGATGTTCGCCATGGAACTGAGTGCATCGAGTTTCTGCGCGCGAGATATTCGCGGTACCGAATCCATGGCCAGCAAAGTGGTACCTTTTTTTGCAAGGCGCTTCATCAGAGCTTCGTTTTGTGCTGGCCAGAAAAAACATATCAGCGTTTTGCCATCGGCCAGCAAGTCGACCTCATCGCCCAGTTGCGAATGTTCGGCTGGCGCCCTGACCTTCATGATGACATCGGTATCGCGCCAGATCGCACTGGTGTCGTCGGTTACATTGACCCCGGCGTCACGATAGCGATCATCGTTGATGTCGGCCGCCGCACCGGCGCCACTCTCGACCGTCAGGGTGTGGCCCAGTTTTAGAATATGGCTGGCAGTCTCTGGCGTCAACGCAACCCGACGCTCACCGGCATAGGTCTCTTTGGGCACACTGATTCGCATTGGCTTTCCTCCCCCTGGACTTTTGAAATATCGAATGCCGGTGCGATGAGCTGTTACGCGCCCCTGAACGGGTGAGTTCGCAGGAATCATCGCAATGGCAGAAGCACGAACGTCGAGCCAGTAGACCATTAGACCCGCGCGAGGGTTATGCAGTTCAGATTCTGACTGGGCTTTGCAGGCGGGAAAGTATACTTCGTTTGGAATTAAGTACCAAGATATCAATTGGCAGGGGCTGCGATCGTTTTCCAGCGCGCCCGGCACGCTGCGCGGCGAGCAATACAATGCCGGCTCAACGCTCCAGCGTGTATTCCAGATCGGCGCTATTGTTTTCGCCGGTTCGCACCACTTGCAGTGTCAATCGGTCGTTGAGTTTGTAGCGCATGTTGTAAGTGTTATCGCCACCAAACAGACTGATACCGTAACTGACGTAGAGATCGGGCGTGATGAACTTGCCCAGTGTATAGCTGCCACCCCTGGTGCCCAACGGCTGACCGAGCACAATAAACGAAAGAATGTTCGCGTCGGTGTATTCGGGTTCAGAGTAGAGTTCAAGCAATGGCGCCTTCGCCGTGCCCCGCACGCGAGCACCCGCCCGAACCTCGTAGGCTGGTACATCGCGCAGCACATCGAGATCGAGTTCCGGATCGTCCAGGGGGCCACCACCAAACAACACGCGGCCGCGCTGCATGGTCAGTTTCTGACCATAAATCAAATAATCACCATTGACCACTTCAATGGTACCGGAGCCCATCAGCACACCTTCGGGTACCTGTTCGATCGATAACACGCCGGTGATCGACCCGTCAAAATCTCCCGCTTCGACCTGGATGTTTTCACCCAGTCGCACGGAGACGTCGAGATCGACACCGGTGGTATTGCGCGCGGTTGCAATCTCGCCTTCATCATCGATGATGACCACATCACTCGATGGCCTGACCGCGCCACTGCCACCACCAGACTTGAAAAAGGCAGACGGCACACTCACCTCGCCGCGAACGGCGACACCGGAGTCATCGAAGCTGATATCCAGATCGGGGCTCACGACGGCGCGCAGGTTGCGCGAATTGGCGGCCTGGAAATCTTCCCCCTGCAGGTTTAGCTGTAGCGATCGCGATGCGACATCTGCCTTGCCCGCGATGTTGATCTGCCCTTGCCCGGAACCGGCCTGACCCTCAATGTTGAATACGCCGTTCTGTTCGGGGCGAACGGTCATCTCGCCATCGACGATACGCAGAGCAAGCTGCGGATACTCGGCACTGAATTCCTTAAGCTGCAATGTTCCGGCTGGCACCGGCTGTTCGAGCGCACCCGACAGTTGCATGTCGATATCTACCACGCCACGCACCGCTTGCAGTGATGGCACAAAGGTGCTGACGAGCGATAAATCGCGCAACGAGCCGACGATCGAGGCATCCAGTGTGCGATCGTCGAAGATGTCTGCCACCACTGCCTGCACCTGAGTATCGCCGAACACACCGAGTCCGATACTGCCATCCAGGTCCAGCCGATTTTCATCGAGACTGGCGACAATGGTACTGAGCCCCATTTCGCGCTTGATTATCCGGCCATCGGCCTGGTAGGTGATCGACGCGGCGGGCATCTGCAAATTGAGCTTCGCGCTCGGTGCGTTGCCGGGTGACTGATTGGCCACCAGATAGGCATTAAAAAACTGCTCGCTTAGCAATCGGTCGGGCAGCCAGCGCGCCAGTCGCGCCACCTCAAAACGATTAATCGTCGATGACAATACCGCGCCGTCGGCTTGCGCCCAGTTGGCGTTCACGCACAGTTGTGTCGGCTGACTGACCAGACACAAATCTTTGGCGATGGCGCGATCGGCCCCCGCGGTAACACTGGCCGGTTCCAGCAGTGACCAGTTGCCTAGAATAGTATCGTCGATATCAAGCTGTTCGATCGTCGCCAGCCACTCGTTGCCGACCAGTCCGCCGATCAGTCGCGCGTTGACACTGGCCGGTTCGCCATCCAGTGCCAGTGTGATCTGGTTTCTGGCCAGCATTCCCTCGGCGCGCACAGCGACATCGCGCCAAATCGAACCGCCAACCGACAAGGCCTTGGCATCCAGTGCCAGGGTCGATGCCTCGCGTTCGGACAGATCGAGATTGGCGGTTGTCGTCAGTGCACCAATTTGCAGCGTATCGAGCGCAAGCTCAACGATATCGATGTCGGCCTGCAGTTGTGCCTGGCGCAGTGGCCCCGCCAATTCCCCCGAGCCAGTGATTCGACCACGCGCGGCAGGTAACAGCTCTTCAAGTTGAGGCACATCCAGCGCCCATTGCAGATCGAGCTGATCGTCGATCACGCCGTTTAGTTGCAGGCTCGCCTGGCCCGCTGCGATGCCAAATTCAGCCAGTTGCAACTGGTTTTGCGTGAAGTTAATCTCGCCCTGGCTTGCCAGTTCGAATTGATTGAGCCTGCCACTCACGTCTGACACGCCGGCCGACAACTCGGCGCCATCGAGCGCACCTCGCGTCTTGAATTTTAATTCGATGGCCATCTGATCAAGCGTCGGCGAGAGCGATCCCGCGTCGGCAATAGCCGTCTCTACCTCGCCATCCCAGTTTGGCGTATCCAGCACATTGTCGATTGTGAATCGTTGTCGGGACTGCAGCGCGCCCTCGATCTGGTGTTGAAAATCGAGCGTGGACTTGACGTTGCCCGTGACGTTGCCCGAGCCACGCAACTGACCCAGCCGCGCATCCCGGTAAGTCCAGTCGAGCGCCAGATCTGTTGGCCAGTCACCGCTGCTGCCAAGCTCGCCGCGCATGCTGACACTGGCCATTGGCGCGTCGATCTGAAAATCAATCAGCTGGAAGCGTTCACCCCGCGCCTGCGCGCGCAACGACACGCGATCGATGTGAATCGGCTCTGCTGCATCGGCCGGATAAACATCGATATTGGTCAGCAACAACTGCTCGACATCTGCCTCAAAGGGCAGACTGAGGTCCGGCAATTCGAACGCCTGTCTGGCGCTTGTGGGCGCAGACTCAGAGCCACCGGCAGGCAACCGTATTTTCACCCCGTCCAGCACCAGGCGATCGAGTTCGACACGCTGTCGAGTCAGTGCCAGCGGCTGCCAGTCGAGTTGCGCGCTGTCGACCTGAACGCGCTGCCCGGTCGATTGCTGCCAGCTGACATCTTCAAGTGTCAGTGGACCAACCAGACTGCCGCTCGCGCGCCGCCACTCGAGTGTGCCCGGGGCCTGGGTCTGCGCAATGCCGAGCACCCGCAACAGGCCAGCCTGAGTCGACACGGCAAACCAGGCAAGCCCGAACAGCAACAGCAGCAACAGCAACACACTCAAACCACCGCGCAGCAGCCATTTCATCGCACGTGCTCGACGCAACGCCTTGTCACAGATCCGGCCCCACCGACAAGTGCAACCGGACATTGCCGCGGCCCGGTGCATCGAGACTACGGCCGATATCAAACCGCACCGGGCCCACTGGCGACTGCCAGCGAAAACCCACACCAACACCGGTGCGCAGGTTCAGGCTGTCATTGAACGCGTCGCCGGTATCAATGAAACCCGCGACACTCCAGCGATCCCGAAACGGCACTTCGTACTCGATACTGGCCTCCAACAGATGCTCACCGCCGGCCACTTCGTTGTCTTCTCCCAGCGGCCCGATGACCTCAAAGTTGTAGCCCCGCACCGAGCGATCGCCGCCGGTGTAGAAGCGCAGTGACGACGGCACTTTGTCAAAGTTGTCTGCCCAGGTGGTGCCGAGCCCGCCGCGCAGAATCAGGCGATGCTTATCACGCACCGTTTCGATCCACTTGCCGGCCACGGATCCCTGTACGAATGTCGTGTCGGACAACAGCGATTCGCTGCCGCCGCGCAGTCGCAGACTGATCCAGCTTCCGTCGCGGACATTGATGCGCTTGTCCAGCTCGGCCGGATAGGTACGGGTCCACTCAGCACCCGGGATCAACAGTCGGGTGGTCGGCGTAGCCTCTTCCAGCTCGAATTCCTCAAACTGAAAGTCCAGTGAGTAGGTCTTGAACCACAGGTCGTCGCGGTAGCGGTAGCTGCCGCCGAGCAACACGCGCTGGAAGTTTCGCGCATCGGATTTCTCGCGTTCAAATGTGGTCCGAAGTCGATAGCTATCAGACCGCGGATCGCCAGTCGGCACCGAGTACTCGCCAGCGATTCCCGAGCCGATCTCGGACACCTGCGCCTCGCTGACGATTCGATGACCCCGATCGTTAATGCGCCGCCCCGTCAACCCCCACTTGACGCGCACGCCAGTGTCAGTGCCGAAGCCCAGGCCAAAAACATAGCGACGTGGATTGTTGGGGGTCAGCGTCACGTCGATCGGGATAGTCTTGTCAACGGCACTATCCGGCGCCGCACGAATCAGAATATCTTCATAAAATTCAGACGCCGCAAGGCCGGATTGGAGCTGCTGCAATACGGTGGCATCGTAGGGTTCGCCCACACCGATATCATTGTAGCGATCGAGCAGCCCGGGTCGAATCCAGTCTTGTTGTTGCGAGAATTTCACTCGTCCAAAACGATAGCGATCGCCCAGTTCATAATGCAGGAGGATCCGCGCCTCATAACTGCGCAAGTCAACGCGAATCTGGCTGCGGGTGAACTTCGCATCAAAATACCCAAGCCGTGCCGCAAGCGTTTGCCATTTCTGTTTCAGCCGGTCATAGGCCTGCTGGTTCAGCGGCCTGCCGACAGTCAGATTCGCCTCGCGCTGCGCCGCGGCAAACTGATCCAGCGCCTCGCGATTGTCTGCTGAATTGTCCACCAGCGTCTGAATGTCTACCTCACCGACGGGAATCGGCACACCCGGCGCAATATCGTAGACCGCCTGCCAGTTTTGCCCCAGATCAGACAGGCGCGATTCCACCTTGGCGCGATAATATCCAAAGGGCGCCAGCGCGTCGCGAATCTGACTGTCTGCCTCCTGATGCAGATAGCGCAGGCGCGCATCGCTCGGCACCGGGTTGCCGTTGAGTTGCCAGATATCGACCGTGCTCTGCACGTTGCGTAACAGCTGCCCTTCGATGCCGCGAAACAGCACCGAAACCGGGCGTTCCTGCTGCGGAGCGACCAGCGCCGGGTGCAGCACTATCAGTAGTAATATCAGTGTCTTGTGACTCACCCACGCGAACTTTCCAGTCGCAGGAGCCGGTTCGTGACACGCACTCATTGGCCATTTGTCTCGATGAGAAATCCTCACTCACACCGCAGTCTCATTGTCGGTCACTGAACCGCTGCTGACCACTCGCACGGTAGCCACATACCACCGTAGTAATGTATAGCAGTCGCCACGCCACCCACGCGGCTGCCGGACGGCAAAACCCGCGGCAAGTCTCAGTCACCTCCGTCCCACGCTAAAAATCGGCGCGCCATCACGAGATCACAGCGTCGCAGATGCCGCTTTAGGGGACCCGCCACAGACGAGCAGAAACAACTTTGTTAGCATGGCGCGATTCGGTGTACCGAACGCTGCATCACACGCCGGGAATCCCCACAGCGTGGCCCAGGTAAATAACCTGACGGCAACAATGGACAATGCGGCTCTACCAGTGGAGTAATGTGATGGCTTTCTCGCCCAAACGCCTGTTGAGGCTGATTTCAGGGCTGTTTTTGCTGCTCGCCAGCGCACACCTGGCAGCCCAGACAGAGCGACACACGATCATTGTGCTGGACCTGGGTCTGCCGGCCGACGACCTGGCACGCGCCAGTGAATTGAGCCGTGCGCTGGCCGAGCAGATTCCCAGCGATCATCGCCTGGCACTGGTTGGGGCAGACGAAATTGTGCATCATTTCATCGAACCGGTCAGTGGCCCGTCATTCGCCGTAGAGTTCGACGCGATCGCCGGCGAACTCACGACCAGCGAATTCAGCAGCTATTCTTCGGGGCTGGAACGGGCGGTGGAGCTGGCCCGTGAAACCGGTGCACCCAGCACGCTGCTGCTGTTCACCAATGGCGTGATCAACGCCTCCGATCCGACTCGCAAAGACCGCTACCAGCAATGGGCGCAAAGCATCCTGATACCGGATGCTGCGAGTGCTGACATGCGCCTGCTGTTCGCCTCCGCCACCGCGCTGCCAGATTCGCTGATTGCGGCGATGCAACAGGCGTCTGAGCGCAATGCGCAGATCGATTTCACGACCACGAGCGCCGAACAGATCGCTCAGATGTTGCGCGCCCCGGACGCAGCAGCAACGGCTGCGACTACCCTCGCCGTCAACAGTGCTGCGACAGAGCAGCAAGCCGCTGAAGAAAAAGCCCAGGCCGAGCAACTGGCAGCAGAGCAACAGGCCGCTGAAGAAAAAGCCCGTGCCGAGCAACTGGCAGCAGAGCAACAGGCCGCCGAAGAAAAAGCCCGTGCCGAGCAACTGGCAGCAGAGCAACAGGCCGCCGAAGAAA
>CAZYDV010000129.1:0-2852 GCA_964646405.1 uncultured Granulosicoccaceae bacterium
CATCTCACTACTCAATGGTGGACGCGCCCCACTTTACGAGTCCGCGCTGTCATCGGCAATGGCTACCAAGGCTTGGGATATGATTCAGCAACTTGACCAGTTGCCCTCCACTGGACAACGGCAACTCAGGTACCAATGTAGAGGGGCCAGACGCAACCGGTGATGCGGAAGCCTATCGTGCTGACAACCACGACGCTGATGTCGAAATCGCCGACGATCTACAGTCAAACCCGAACTCTTCAGGTGAGCTGTCTGGTGATTTGGCCGGTATTTCGACAGATACAAACAACAGTAGGGGACGAAGACACTACTAACGTCAACGCAACCCCTGCCACTCCGGAACACATCACCCGTACAAACTCTGCATCACTTGACGACAGCATGCCACCCCGTGGGGGCGGCATTCTTTACATACTCGTTACTATACACAGCGACCTGACAAACAGCGTCGTTTTATTACCGCTCCGGCGCTAAAGACCTACTGCCTTGTAGCGCTGGATACGCTCCCAGTCTTCGATTGACGGCGCATGACTCGCATCAAGCGACTCGCCTGCCATCGAGCTTCTCGCGTTGACGCTGGTATGATCCAGGACGTCTGCCAGCTTTCGCCCGACACTGCCCAGGCTTTGAAAGATCGTTGACAACCACGACAGTACTAGCGACAGATACTGTGTCCGAGTGCTTGCTTCACTGAGTTCTATCGGTTGTTCGGCTTTAACCGCATAGCGGTCACAATTGCTGCTGTCTTTTGCTCTGTTGTCAAAGACAAATGACGAGCTGGATTCGAGATCACCGATGATAATGCCGATATTGCCGTTCCCGGCGATAGTCCCTACATCTGCCGTTTTCATATCCGAGATCCTTTTTGCGACTGACTCGGAAAAAAGTGTATGTCGTTCAAATCTCATTAACTTGTGATTAAAACCCATGCACTGGGTACTATTACCCATGTCATTGTTCTCTCACCCGCGCGGTTGAAATCTACAACCCTGATCAACACCGGCATCAGCGCGCGAATAAACCATCACGCATCACAATAGTTTCCGGCAAAAAGACACCAGCAGACAGCTCCTTATCTATAGCGCACGTCAATTACCAACTGGAATATATAACCGGTACACCCAGAAATTTGGCCACGATCCGGTTGGCGTACCGGCTAACGAAAAGTTAGATACCCGCTAGCAGCAACAATCATCAATACACCTTTTACCCATGTACCGGAACCAGTCCCGCATCACGTAAGCATGGGTTGAGTGCGACGCGGACTGCCACAGCCAGAGGAAACCCGACGCGTAAGCGAGGACTTCAACAAAAGCAAAAACCCTCACGATCATTCCCCAATCCATCGCCAATGCAGGAATGCAGGTGCAGTTATGCATATCTTCTCTCAGCCTTGAGGGAAACCCGACGCGTAAGCGAGGAGAAAAAACACCGCTACAGACCAACCGCAATACCACACAGCCAGCTACGCACGCCCCACCATAAGCGCTTCAGCAATCTGCACCGCATTGAGCGCAGCCCCCTTCAACAGTTGGTCTCCCACCACAAACATCGCAAGAGACTTACCACTCGGATCACCCAAATCATTTCTGATTCGGCCAATCAGCACGTCATTCTGACCGGTGGCATCCACCGGCATGGGAAAGTAGTTGCGCTTCTGATCGTCGACCACTTTCACACCCGTAGCACAGGCAAACAGTTCACGTGCCTGGTCTGGCGACATTACCTCATCCAGCTCTACACTGATCGCGAGTCCATGCGCTCGCAGCACAGGCACACGAATGCAGGTCACGCCAACCGGCAGTGTCGGCTGATCAAAAATGCGTCGGATTTCGGCGATCACCTTGCTCTCCTCACCGTTATAGCTGGTATCCCTATCGATATCAGTGTCATGGCTGAAGAAGTTGAACGCGTAGGGGTGCAGTAGAACCTCTGCCTCAAACGGTTCATCTCGCAGCGCTGCGGCAGTCGATGCACGAAGCTCTTCCATCGCTTCAATACCGGCCCCGCTGGCAGCCTGATAAGTCGACATTTGCACACGTTTGATCTGGCGACTCGCCAAAAGCGGAGCCAGGGCTACGCTTGCAATTGCCGCAACGCAGTTGGGGTTGGCCACGATGCCCTCGTGCTGGTGTACGGCACTGGCATTCACCTCTGGCACGACTAGCGGGACGTTGTCGGCCATTCGAAATGCGGATGAGTTATCGATCACCACTGCACCACTTGCGACTGCTATCGAGGCGTAATGCCGCGATAGACCCGCTCCCGCTGAAAACAGCGCGATATCAACTCCATCAAAGCTATGGTCAGTCAGCTCGTGGATTTCAAGATTCTGGCCGCGGAAGGGCACAGTTTTCCCGGCAGAGCGCGACGACGCCAGCAGACGCAACTCGGACAGCGGAAAGTTACGGGCAGCCAGGCATTCGATCAGCACTGCACCAACCGCACCGGATGCACCCACAATGGCAACCACGGGTTTTTCCGGCAGAACGTGATGGACAGTCCGGGGGTTATTTTCGATGATCATTTTCGTTATCTCCAATTGAGGCCGGAGGGAACGAAAATCGATTGCCCCGTCCGTCTCCGGCGGGGCTAGTGTTGCTTATCCGGTTATTCTACCGCGCAAGCCAACACAACCCCCGCCATAGCGGTGGTGGTTGTGGTGATCGTGGTGGTAGCAATACGGATCATGACGGGAACTTGAGGATCTTCAATAGGCCTTTGTCGACGACAATAGCAGCTAACCAGTGACTTGCCAAGACGAACCTTACATGACCAACTGACAAAACTTCTGGCTCGCGCGTACCGGAGCAAGTCCGGCATGACGTAATCACGATAACACCGTAGAGGTA
>CAZYDV010000129.1:2952-15828 GCA_964646405.1 uncultured Granulosicoccaceae bacterium
ACCCGACGCGTCAGCGAGGCACCACAACGAGGCAACCCGACGCGTCAGCGAGGCACCACAACGAGGCAACCCGACGCGTCAGCGAGGCATCTCAAACCGCAGCCCATTCACCCCGATTTATTCGGTATATCGGTGCATCCTCTCCATAGCACCGCCCTCGCCCTCCATCGATGAAACCGCACTTATCGAGAACGCACCTGGACGCGGCATTCTCCTCATAAAACGTTGCAACAATCTCATTCAACGGCGAATCTTCAAATGCAAATTGCAGTAGCCGTCTGCACGCTTGCGTTGCATATCCCCGCCCCCAGGCCGAACGCTTTAGCGCAAATCCCACCTCAATCTCTGCCTCCGGATATTCTCCGCATACAACGAGACTATAGTCCGTGTCGTCTTCATCGACTGGCATGGGCAATAGAAACACGCTGCCGTACTTTTCAGCGCTGATAAGGTCTGTTATGCACCAGATACCAATGCAGCCGTTTCCGCCCCGTTTGGTCCAGTTTTTCATTTCAATCTGAATTTCATCTGCTGTCATCAATTCGCCGACGTATTTCATTACATCCGGATCTGTGAACATCTCGACGGCAACATCATAGTCAGACTGATCCATCGGCTTCAGGCAAAGTCGATCCGTCTGTAGTATCAAATTCATAAGGCAATATTGAAATGGTTGTTCTTGATCGAGAGCGAAATATGAGACTGCTCACGTACCAATTTATTTTGCTCGACCGAATTGCGGCGGTGGCACATGCGCTTTGCAGCTTATGGTCCCTACAGCTACCGGGTCAGTTGCGCGAACGCTGCTTCTCATGCCACTGCATCCCCGTCGAACTCAATCTAAACGAAGTTTGAAAACGGCATAGACCAGCAGCACAACACAAGCCGCAGCGGCGAACATAAAGGGCGCTCGCAGCGCCATTTCACGCACCATGCCGTTGCTCTCTAGCAAGGACACAATCGCACCGCCGGCCAGTGCGCCCATTGGCATCGAGCCCCAGCCAAAAAAGCGATAGATACTGTTTACTCTGCCCAGTAACTCCGAGGGAATACGGCGTTGTCGCCACGACACGGTAATCACATTCCAGATCATCGCGGCCGTCATCACGAAAAATAGTGCACCGGCCATCAACCCACCACTACCACTCAGACCGATGGCCGCGTAGCCGGCGGCCCACACAGAAATCGACAGGTAGAGACAAGTCTGTGTGCCAATGGAACGGACAAGCCAGGGTGCAACCAGACTACCGGTGACCGCACCAAGTGCCGCTATCGACAACACAAAACCGTACTGGGTGGCCGATAGCTGTAGTACGTCTTGCGCAAACAGCACCTGAACGGTAATCGTTGCCATGGCCAGAAAGTTGGCAATCCCCAAAACAATCGCCAAACGCAGCAACAGTTTATCAGCACGCATAAAGGCGATCCCCGCCATCAGTGCCTCACCGAAGCCTGTCTGGATCGGCACTCGTGGCGGCAGGGTAATCAGCCAGACCAGACCGGCAGCCATCACCAGCACGGCGATATCCAGTCCAAACGGCAGACCGATACCGACCGCGATGAGAAAACCTGCCAATGGCGGACCGATAAATTGTCCGGTGATCTGCTCTGCGCTCCACATCTGGCCGTTGGCCGCTTCCAGATCAGTGGGCGCAACAATATCTGGCAGAATGGTCTGTGCGGCATTGTCTCTGATGACCTCGGCTGATCCTAACAGAAAGGCAAGCCCGGTTAATACCCAGATCGCAGCGGAGACTGACGCGCTCAGTGCCAGCATCAAAATGGCCAGTACGATCGCGGCGCGCAGCAGATCGGCGCGGGCGATCAACTTTCGTCGATCGACCCTGTCTGCCATAACACCAGCGGGCAACGCGAAGAACAGCCATGGCAGCCGACTCGCCGCGGCGACCACAGCAATCGCAAACGGATCGCGCGTCATCAGTGAGGCAAGCCACGGCAGGGCCAGTACAATCATGCCGTCGCCCAGATTGGTTAGCGCACCGGCCGCAAACAACAGGCGATAATTTCGATTCCTGATCAGCAGGGTTGAAGCCATGGTGCAATCACGTTCGGAAGGTGGCAAGAAAAAACATGACCCAGCGTTCGGAGACAAGTCGTATTCCCGAATTATCATACAAACGGACAGGTTCGGGTTGTAACATCACCGCTGGATTTCCCCCATCGTCACACAGGCCTTCAATATGAGCAATCTGTCCGATGTCGACTGGAGCAAGATCCCCGCACCCACTGATGATGGCGGCGTCAGTCATCTGGCTAACCGCCCACTGCCCTCCACTGTGCTGGCCGATACCGCCGGCAATCAGGTGGATGTCAGTGCGGTGCCCGGTCTGATCGTGATCTATGCCTACCCGATGACCGGACGACCGGACACGCCCCTGCCAGACGGCTGGGACATGCTTCCCGGTGCACGCGGCTGCACACCGCAATCCTGCGCGTTCAGGGACCACGCCGACGAGTTGGCACAACTGGGCGTGACACAAATCTACGGCCTTTCCACTCAGGACAGCGACTACCAGCGCGAAGCGGTTGAGCGATTGCATTTGCCATTTCAGATGCTGTCTGACCAGCACCTGGAGCTGACTCGAGCTTTGCGCCTGCCCACGCTCGAGGTGGATGGACGAACATTACTCAAGCGCTTGACGATGATTGTCAGAGACGGTGTGATCGTTCACACGCTGTACCCGGTCTTCCCGCCCGATCAGAATGCGTCAGTGGTTGCACAATGGCTGAGAAACAATCGCGCCACTTAACGGCGCGCGTATAAGCCCACCACCCACGCGCCAATCTTCTTAGCCACCCAATCGATTTCGCCGTACCCCTCTGAGTGACTGCCTGTGCCGCCAACAGCCGGTCACCCTACGGGTGCACAAAGCCTCATCAGGACGCGCTTCGCTGAACGCCATACCACCTACCGCAAAACTGCTGCTGGCTATCGCCGCCATTCAGTTTGGTGCTGCCATAGCCATCAACCTTTTTCCGATAATCGGCGCTCAGGGTACGGTGGCGTGGCGCATCATTATCTCGGCCGTTTTAATGTGGCTGGCAGCGCGAGGCCGGGTGAGATCATTTGCAACAATTTTCTGGCGACACCGCCTGCTGCTATTGGTGTTTGGCGCCTGTATGGCCGCAATGAACCTGTTCTTCTATCTTGCAATCGCACGAATACCACTGGGTGTTGCAGTGGCGTTTGAATTTATCGGCCCTCTGAGTGTGGCGGCATTCAATTCCCGTCGCATCTCGCAGTTCTTCTGGATAGCAGTCGCCGCAATTGGCATCATTCTGCTCTCGCCAATATCCGGTGCAGATCTCGATCCACTCGGCATTCTCTTCGCCTTGCTGGCCGGCACTGGTTGGGCGACGTTTATCGTGCTTGCCGGTCGAGTGGGAGAAAAGGTGCCGGGTAACGATGGCCTGGCAATCGGCATGATGGTGGCGGCACTCACCATGCTGCCATTTGCCATACCGGTAGCTGGCACGCTGTTCAGCCAACCCTGGGTTCTGGCCGGCGCATTGGCGGTGGCGCTGCTGTCAACCACCCTGCCCTTTGTACTCGAATTTCAGGCCCTGCGGCATTTATCGAAACGCGCGTATGGCGTTTTGGTCAGCCTGGAACCGGCTGTAGCAGCGGTGGTTGGCGCTGTTATCCTGAGTGAAAATATTGGTGCCAGAGGTGTACTGGCCGTATCCTGCGTAGTCGCTGCGGCCATTGGCATTACGCTGGCAGAACAGCGATCAAACACAACCGGGCGACGTTAGTAAGCACCACGCCAGCCAGCATCAGCGTATCGCGCGTTTCGGCAAACAGTCTCCACCCCCAGATCGCCGCTGATCGGTATCTATCCGGCAAAGAGATTAATACATACGCCGCGATCTACTCGACTGCCGGTCTGCTATCAATCATGATCAGATCCAGCGCACGTTGCGCTTTGCCGGTATCCAGAAGATCGGCCTTATCCAGCATTTCACACTCATCGGTGATCATTTGCTCAATGGTCACCGGGTAGAATCGGCAATCATCGGGGCGATCTTCGTAGATATCACAGGTGTACACATTTTGGTCAGGCGCCTTGCGCAGCCACGGACAAACCTCAATCTGCTCGCCACTTTGCGGATCTATCCAGATTTTCCCGTCGGCAACGTAGCGGTGGATGTCCGGCCGATGATCTTCCCAGCGCGTGATCTCACGTGCGGTTGCGGATAAGCCACCGTTGCTGTATTTGGTGCAACACTTACCGCACTGATTGCATGCTTTCAATAGGACCCGGAAACACCCGTTTTATTTTGCCCAAACATACAGGGTTAGCGCTGCGAACGCCAACGAATTGCATTACATGCCCGCTGCACCCAGCTGCGCAATTACTGCTTCGTTTCACTTTGACACACTGGCCACACGGTTGCGGCCAATAACACTGGCACTATAGATTGCAAGCGCCAACCAAATGCAGATAAAACCCGCCCAGCCTCCCGGGCTGATCGGCTCGCGATAATAGATCCAGCCGATCAGAAACTGCAGGCTCGGTGTCACATAGACCAAAAGACCGCTCAGGCTCAGGGGCAGTGATCTCGCGCCCTGTGCGTACAGCACCAGTGGCAAAGCGGTCACCAGTCCGCCGAACGCCAGCAACAACTCGATGCGACCGAGCGGATCCTGATACGCGAGTGAATCGCCAGCACCAAGCCACCACAGCACCACAAGCGTTGGTGGCACCAACAGCAGGGTCTCGACAAAGAGCCCGTTGATCGGCCCGGTGGAGGCCTGCTTTCGCACCATGCCATACACACCAAAGGTGGCCGCGAGCGGCAGCCCGATCCACGGCAGTACCCCACTGACGATCACCATGATCAATACCCCCAGCACGGCCAGTGCTACGGCAAACCACTGACGGTAGTCCAGCCGCTCGCGAAAAACAAAAGTACCCAGCATCACGCTGACCAGTGGCGACAAAAAATAGCCCAGGCTGGCATCGATGACATGACCATTGACCACTGCCCAGATATAGACCAGCCAGTTCGCCGCCAAGAGGGTTGCGGCAATCAAATGTTGCAACACCTCTCTGGCACTGGCCAGGACGGCAGATACCGTTCGTCTGCGCGCCTGCGATGCCAACACCAGCCCACCCAGACACACCGCACACCAGATGTTTCGATGGCTCAAAACCTCAAGTGGTGATACCTGCGCGAGCCACTTCCAATAGATGGGAAAGAGCCCCCACATCACCTGGGCGATCACCGCACTGGCGACTCCCACCCGGAATCCGGCCATCAAAAAGGCCTGCCAGGTGCGGGGGCTTTATTGTGCAGCGCGGAACTGTCGCAAAGAGTTAACCAAACGGGATGCCCGTCGCGAGAGTAAAAAGAGTCGAAGCGTTGGATAGTCATTGCCTGAAAAAGCAGTGTGCCAATCTTACCTGTTGATGGCAGTCACTGCTTCAAACTGGTGCGGATCGTGTCCCTCACCGGCACACGACGGTGGTTACGGATGGTAACGACGTCGGCGCGCTGCGCAGGGTACCGATGAATGGTGCAAATCGCACCGGCAATCCTGTCGACGCGCGCGCACTGGCGAGATCACATCGTCCCCGTTACACTGTGACAAAACCCATTCAGGACTGCGCAGCCGTGCTTAAAGATACCTACGAGTGTTTTTCTGTCGAGATCGACAATAAAGTTGCACACATCACGCTAACTCGCCCCGAAGCGCTAAACGCGATGAACCGGCCGTTCTGGAACGAGCTGCCGGAAATCGTTCGCATCATAGACGCCGAAGCGCTCGCCCGCGTCATCGTGATTTCATCGCAGGGTAAACATTTCTCGGCGGGCATGGATATCTCTGTCTTCGCAGAGGAAGGTGCCATCTCCAACGCCAACGCCGATCGCTACGTCGCCGCTGAAGCATTCAGATCGAATATTCGAAACATTCAATCCAGCTTCAATGCGCTGGAAGACGCCCGCATTCCGGTGCTGATCGCCTGTCAAGGCGGCGTGATCGGTGGCGCGATCGATATGGTCACCGCCGCCGACATTCGCTGGTGCACTAAAGACGCATTTTTCTGTGTCGCAGAGACCAACATCGCGATGACCGCCGACGTTGGCACCTTTCCGCGCCTGCAGCGCTACATCCCCGAGGGCTGGGTGAAGCAGATGGCCTATACCGGCATGCGCCTGGGCGCTGAGAAGGCCAAAGAGATCGGGCTGGTAAACGATGTATTCGACAGCCAGGAAGCAATGCTTGACGCCGTGTTCGACATTGCCAATGAAATCGCGCGCAAAAGCCCGTTGGCCGTCACCGGCTGCAAGGTGATGATCAACTACGGTCGCGATCATTCAACCCGGGACACACTGGACTACATCGGCGTATGGAACGCCGGCATGATTCCCCCGCCCCATATGCAGGAAGCCTTCACCGCGCAGGCAGAAAAACGTGAAGCCGACTTCCCGGATTTGTTGAAAATGCGTGATACGCCGATGTAAAAGGCGTGGGTTATTCAACAAACGAATTGCCACACCGCATCACACACCGAACAACCGTAGGTCGGGCCCCAGCGGAGCAAAGCGTAGCGTGCCCGACATTTTTCCTTGCAACACTCGTGAGCACGCGATCTCGTTTTTACGGTGACTTTGTCGCTGCGGTGGCTGTGAACAAACGTCATCCGGACCGCTGGCTTCGCCCAGCCTACCCCATCTCTACAATCAAGCCGGCATCCGCTGCGATTTTGCCATCGCATACATCGCGATACACATTGGCCAGCCCATCGAGCCCTGGTAACCGGGTAATCTGCAGCCAGCTCAGGCTATCAGCGATGGCTGCCTGCAAAAACTCGCTGGAGCGCTGCTCAAATCCATCAGCACCCCAGTCTTTGTAGCGCTTTTGTATGTGCCCCGGTGCGAAGAACATTTCACTTCGATCACCGATGATGCCATCGCTGCTGCGCGGCTGGGTCCAGTGGGTGATGCCAACGTTGAGGGTTTTGCGCATATTGTCGCCAAGCCGCTGATGCAACTGACTCAGTACGGCGCTGTTGCCAGACATATCAACGATTGCGGTCGCAACGTTCGGTATTGAATCGATATCGTCGTAACTGATCACACGATCGTAGAGGTCGATATTCTGGACTGTCTCCACGTTGCGGGCGGAGGTCATCGCCACAGCTTCCGGGGCATTGTCATCCGCTGACAACGCATACGCCAATCCAATGCTGGTCTTACTCGAGGCGCTCAACACCAGCACTTGCTGTGCACCAAACCAGTTGCTGTCCTGCAATGCATCCCAAAGACAGAAAGAGGTGACGTACAACGGAAACAACAAAGCCTGCAGTTCGTCGAGGCGGGGATCGTAGCCGGCATCGTTGCTGACCCGCCGGTAGCGATTGTAGGCTGGCGGCAAGTCTGCACGATGCGGTGCGCTCTCGGTAAAGCTCAAGGGTTTTACATTCCCGGGCAGCATCTTCAATTCGGTAGCCGGGGGAAAGTAGCCGTAAAACCGCTCGCCGATGGCAATATCATCGCAGCGGGTCTCAACAACCTCCGCAAAGCCCCAGACCGGCAATACACCCCAAATGATGCTATCGTCTCCGGTGGGCGGAAAGAACTGCCAGTAGCCAAGCATGTCTCCCGCGACACCGTAAGTGATGTTGTTGGAGGTAAAGGCGAAGCGATCGATCGACACGCGAATTTCGCCATCGAGCAGTTGCTCTGATTCGCTATCGACAATGCGATGTTCCGCAAGCGCTTTGCGGCTGACCTGAAATGATTTCATGGAGTGTGTTCAGTATTCGACTGACCGGCAAGCTGAGCCTGAAATTTTTGCAGGTTCATCATCGCCGGCATGGAGGCTGCCTTCAATCGCCCGAGAATCTCGCGCTTTTCTGTATCATCTTCAGGCACGCTTGCGACCATTTTGGCAAAGCCGTCAAGCCGGTTGCCGACCAGCCATCGGCGCATTGCTTTGTCCTGTGACCAGTTAAACTGATTCATCATAAAGGCTGCGGTGAATCGAAGGAAATCCGTATCGTCATCCGGCAACGGCACCACCCCGCACAGGCGGTTTTTCTCTGCAATGTCGTCTACGCTGACTTCAACATGGGCGATTACTGCGGCGCTGAATACCGGCTGGTATGAACGCACCATTTGCGGCGTGATCAGGTGCCCCTGGAAGATTGGTTTGATCTTCTTGTTGGTGATCGCCGTTGCCGAGCAATCGATATGCAAATGATCGGCACTGGTGTCGATAACACCATCCTGCAACTCAATTTGGGTGCGCCCCACGCGTTTGACCCGGCCCAGACGAACCACATTTTTTATCTTGCGCAGACTATCCAGTTCCGCCTGGCTGATCGTCGCCCCATGAAACATCGATGGTCGGACGCTGGTGTCAAGCCTTAAAAAATAACCACAGGCTTCGAGCCGATCGAACATATCGTTGATCGACGACGCCTGGGCGATGGATTCCATCTGCGCGGCCTGGGCGCCGATCGAGTCGTTGAAAAATTCGATATCCGGTTGTGCGTTGCGCCGATTCAACAACCACGCATCGCGCGAGACAATCC
Organism: uncultured Granulosicoccaceae bacterium; assembly: GCA_964646405.1. Classification (GTDB taxonomy): domain Bacteria; phylum Pseudomonadota; class Gammaproteobacteria; order Granulosicoccales; family Granulosicoccaceae; genus CAKZSB01. The sequence continues at coordinate 11,520 of CAZYDV010000129.1, forward strand.
AGGTGATGTTATTGGCATCAACATGATTGCCGAGCAGCCACAGACAGGCATCGATACCTGTCTTTCCACCGCCGATCACAACAAAGCCCTGCGGTGGTTTGGCAACCGACGGCAGATCATTGAGCGGCATGAACTGTACGCCCTCGTCAATCGCGAAATCCGGATCATGCGTCGACGGGACGTTGGTGTTGAGCCAGGTTGCATCCACTACTTTTTTTGCGCTCACTTCAAATCGCGAACCACTGAGCATAGAGTGAAAGTGATGGTCCTGATCGAAGTCACCGTCGTACTCGCACATTGGAAAGTACTGCACGCGGCCACTGGGCAGAAACTGGTGGCGCATCACATCATCAAAATAGGCCAGCACCTGCGCGCCGGATGCCAGATCGGCCAGCCCCTTGTTCAGCCCTACCTGATCTTTGAGACCGCTGCTGAGCTCCCGCGAACTCACGCCATAAAAGCTTGACGGCTGATGCAGCGTGACAAACGGATAGGCGACGTTCCAGTGACCACCGGGCTGTTGATAGCGATCGACAATAATCACCGAGGCATCGGACTCTGTCATCAGGATGTCGGCGAATGCCATGCCGACAGCACCGCTGCCGACGATGAGGTAGTCGGCTTCGAGTTTATTGTGAGCCATGGTCAACACCGAGGAGAATAATAGTTAGACAGTAGCGTGACTTGTAACCGCACGCGGCTTTAAAAAAGAGGACGCCCGACCAATGGCCAGTTTACACCAATCTCCACTGCCCGCAGGCTGCTTTGAGCCCCCTGCCGTCGCCAAACGCACCCGCCACATCGACTGGCATAACGCGGCGCCAGGTCGACCTGAGTCAGGTCGTTGGCAATAAAAACGAGTAGACTTCAACCCTGAACTGGAACTCGACTAACTGACGCAGGATCACTATGAACGGCCAGCACAGACTACACAGAATCTTCTCGTTATCGCAGGAGGCAGAGTTACTCGCGCCATTGCCTGACGAACACGAGTTGGAGATTGTCGTAGTACTGCGGCCATCACCTGCGAACATAACTAACCCGGCGGCGATCCGGCAGCAATACAATTCAACACTGCCCCCTCAGATGCGTCCGGCGCTTGCACACAGAGATTTGCCTCAAATCTATGAACCACGGCGCGAACATGTGGAGAAAATCAAGGCGTTTGCCCGTCACAACGATCTACACGTAGTGCAGGTATCATCAGCGCGACACGATGTCACCCTGTCGGGTACCGTGGCAGCACTAAACAGGGCATTTGGTACAACTTTGCATCAGTTTAGGCTCGTCGATCAGACTTTTCACAGCCACGCTGAAGAAATCAGCATGCCGGATGATATCGCACCGTTTGTTGAGGGCGTGCTCGGCCTTGACGATCACCCGGTGCGCACGACGGCCCAGTTTGCGCCAGCGGCAACCACGTTTGAGCCGGTGCCAGTCGAATCGCTGGTGAGGCACTACCGGTTTCCTCCAGTTCCAACGAAAAGCACAAGAGTCGCTGTGATCGCGCTCGGTGGTGGCTATCACCGCGAGGACATGGAAAGCTTCTTTACCACTGCCGGCGTAGCCATGCCAACCATCCGGGATTTTAATGTCGATGGTGCAACCAACAACCCACTGCCGTTCAAACGTCTGTCTGCCATTGTCAAGGCTTTTAACAACACCGCCCACTCGATGGGCGATCTTCGCAAGCAGTTTGGCGATGATCTATCTAAGACCCGCAACTGCGCAGAATCGACGATGGACGTACAAATATCTGCAATCGCATCGGGCAGCGCCACCATCGACGTCTTCTTTGCACCCAATACCATGAAGGGTTTTTACAGTGCGATCAATTCTGCCGTCGGTCTGAACCCTTCAGTCAGCTCAGACGATGCAACATCACTACCAAACGCGATTTCAATCAGTTGGGGTTGGGGCGAGCGACAAATGACCGGCCAGGCCGCACGGATGATTGAATCAGTCCTTAGCCGCGCGCAATCGATGGGCGTTTGCATTTGCGCGGCGTCCGGAGACCTCGGGTCACTGGGTACACCACAACGAAAAGACCGCAAGGCCGGGGTACTCTATCCCTCATCCAGCCCACACGTCCTGGCTTGTGGCGGCACCGCTTTTAGCGATTCGGCCATGACATCGGAAGGTGTCTGGAATGAGAACAATCGTGGCTCTCCCGAAGCCAGTGGTGGCGGCATCAGCGGGGCACTGCCTCTGCCTTGGTGGCAACGTGCCGTACCTGTACCGAATCATGCCGAGCTTAACGGGCCTGCCTGGATTTCGCCGGGTATGAGCCCTGAACAGACTAAACATTTTGCCGGCCGCGGTGTACCCGATGTCGCGGCATACTCCAGCCAGATACCAGGCTATTCAATAACACTGGGCGGCGTCGCCACAGGTTGCGGTGGCACCAGCGCTGCGACGCCACTTTGGGCTGGCCTGGCAACACGCATCAGCGGTTGGACAGGAACCCCGATGGCGTATCTGAATCAACTCATTTACGACCCACGCTTCGCACCAGCCTTTCGGAAAATTACCAGTGGAACGAACGCAATTCCTTATGCGGAAGTGGCAAGTTTCGACGCCGGCGGCATTTGGAATGCCTGTTGCGGGCTCGGCGTACCGGACGGTGATCAGTTGCTGGCACTGGTGAATTTATCGCTGGGACGCAATGCGCCACCACCGGTACGGTCCGACTTTTTCATCGTTGGCACCCGATTGACGCTTGTCGATATCAAAGCAGTCTCAAACGCGCGCCAGATTGTGTTCAGTTTGTCGCACAACACTAAAGGCAGCATCGGTTGGTTAAGCGCCGAGTTCGGATCTAGTGCCATTTCGCTTCGACATTCCATCACATCCAGAGAATCAGAAATCTACATAGAGGCGCTACGGCTGGCAGCGCGCGCGCTGCGCAAGCTCTCACCCCTGCCAATAGAAACCATACTCCCAGTGCCGTTACAGGATGCTGCCCCGCTCGAACAGGATGGCTTTATCGCACCGTCCGCACGACAGTGGCTACTACCCGCACACGCGACTTTACAGGCGCCTGAAAAAGCAGCGGATATGCAGGATTTGTATTCCGATCCGATGCGCGTTGTCTGGAATTTTGAGCCGCGAATCTGGCAGATACTCGACCCGTTCATAGCCGAACTGCGCAACAAACCCACCGCACGTGTACTTGACATCGGGTGCGGCTTTGGCAAAAACACGGTACTGCTGGAGGGTCTCGGGTTTGCCACACATGGCGTCGATGTTGCCACCGGGGCAATTGAACAGTGTCGTCGTCACTCAAGCAACCCGGCGCGCTTGCAAGTTGCCTCTATCGAATCGCTGCCCTACACCGATGGCTATTTCGACGCAATCCTCGATGTGGGCTGCTTGCATTGCCTGCCCGGTGAATTGCTCGAACCGGGAATAAGCGAACTCGCCCGGGTCACAAAACCTGGAGGCACAATTTACTCGCGCGCATTTAAACCACGCAACCAGGCCTGGCTGGACGCACAGAACTACGACGTCTCCGCCATGGGGCTGGATTCGCAGCAGTTACAAACGCTGTTCGAGCACTGGTTTAACTGTACATTGCATGATATCGGCGAGGCGACGCTTGTAAGAGCGCAGCGAAAGTCCACCAACTGACAACCATCGCAGGACGCAATGCAAAGCTAACGCTGCGGCTGATAGGGATGAGTTTGTAACACCAGCGGCGGCGGATTGCCCTGCAACGGTCGCCCGCAGCCTGCTACCCCGATGACGCCCTCAATCAAAGGATCAACGCCAAGCGCCGTCTCGATGTTGATATCGTTGATTGCGCCAGTATAGAAAGCCCCGAGGCCCAGATCGGTGCAGACCAAATAGAGCGTCTGACTGAGGTGTCCGGCATCGACATGAATGACGCGATACGATTTTTGTGCTTTGCGATACTTCCAGAAATTTCGATACCACCTTGCGGTGAGTAAAAACATCACATGTGCCGAGCCAAAGAACGTCTGCCCCAACGCAAATTTTTCAGCATGATGCTGGACCTCGGCCGACGACATGGGTTGCATCAGTGACAGCCCGTGCCTTTCCACATCATAGTGATAGAGCCCCGGTTGTACGCCTTGCACATTGCGAATCAATGGATAGGCCTCGATCGGATGCAACGACCCACCCGACGGGCTGGTTTTACGCAATCCGATCAAACCGGGCGCAAGTTCTGCGTAACCGAGACAGCCAAAGGTAAAATAAAGCACGGTCGAAAGCTCTTCGACCGACATCGGATTATTGTCGTCAAACACCCGGTACGTCTGACGTCTGCGCAGCAACTGATATAGCT
>CAZYDV010000130.1:0-15768 GCA_964646405.1 uncultured Granulosicoccaceae bacterium
GGGGTTCTGCGACCATGCTTTATCGCCACCATTGAGCAGATCAAAAATGATGGCGGCGGGCACCAGCGGCACGCGAACCGGGCCAACCTCGAAGCCGCGCCCAAGCCGATGCAAGCCGTCGGCTACACCCGAGGCCGCATCCAGCCCAAACGCGGATCCACCGGACAACACCAGTGCGTCGACAGACTCAACCATCTTGTCCGGCGCCAGCAGATCGGTCTCCCGAGTGCCGGGCGCACCGCCACGCACGTCGACCGCAGCCACAAAAGGTTGCTCGGCCACCACGACGGTGACACCGGATTTGAGACGGGAGTCTTCAGCATTGCCAACACGCAGACCATCGACGTCGGTAAGCAGATTGCGCGGGCCAGGTTTCAATCGATTCAGCCGTGATGGGTTGCCACAGTTTTTAGCGATGAAAATCCGTACAGCGCCTCAAAGCCTTTTTCACGACCATGGCCCGATTTTCCAACCCCGCCAAACGGCAGCTCTACCCCGCCACCGGCCCCATAATTGTTGACGAAGATCTGCCCTGCTCGCAGCGCCCGCGCCATGCGCATCTGTCGGCCGCCATCGCGAGTCCATACCGAGGCGACCAGACCATAGTCGGTGCCGTTGGCAATGGCGATGGCTTGTTCGTCGTCATCGAACGGGATTACGACCTGCACCGGACCGAAGACTTCATCGCGCGCGAGTACGTGATCGGGAGCGACATCGGCAAACAGCGCCGGGGCGACGTAGTAGCCACTACCGGGTGCCGAGTCGACGACACTGCCGCGCACGGGCGCCGACAGATCACTACCGCTAGCCAGGTACGACTCGACAATCTTCCGCTGCCGCGCAGAGATCATTGGGCCGAGTTCCAGATCGTCAACCGCCGGTCCGGCGCGCAGCGATCGATAGCGCGCTTGCAGTCGTTCAACCAATTCGTCGTAGACACCACGTTGCACCAGCAAACGCGAAGATGCCGAACAGGTCTGACCGGCATTTTGAATACCGGCGTTCACTAGAAACGGCAATGCCGCGTCCAGATCGGCGTCGTCAAAAACAAGCTGTGGCGATTTGCCTCCCAGTTCCAGCGTGACCGGCACGATGTTCGCCGCCGCCGCCTGCTGAATCTTCGCGCCCACCGGTACCGATCCGGTGAACGAGATGTGCTGCACGCCCGGGTGCGCAGCCAGCGCTGCACCTGCCTCCTCACCCAGACCGGGTACCACATTCAACGCACCGTCCGGCAGACCGGCCCGATGTGCCAGATCAGCAAACGCAAGCGCTGTCAGACAAGCCTCTTCAGCAGGCTTCAAAACGGCGGCATTGCCCATCGCCAGTGCCGCACCTACCGACCGGCCGATGATCTGCATCGGGTAGTTCCACGGCACGATATGACCGGTGACACCGTGTGGTTCGCGCAGGGTATAGACGGTATAGCCATCCAGATAGGGCAGCGTTTCACCGTGAATTTTGTCCGCCGCGCCCGCGTAAAACTCCAGATAGCGCGCCAGGGCAACGGCATCGGCTCTGGCCTGCTTCAGCGGTTTACCGACGTCAGCAGCCTCGAGCGATGCCAGCAACTCGGTATGTTCAAGCACCAGTTGCCCCATGCGGGCCAGCAGGCGCCCGCGCTCAAGTGCCGTACTTCGCCCCCAGTCACCCTGCAGCGCCTTTGTCGCCGCGGCAACGGCTGCATCGATATCGGTGGCATCGGCTCGAGCAATCGCACACAGGGTTTCGCCGTTGGACGGGTTGACGAGATCGATGATGCGGCGCTCATGGGTAGCGCGCCAGTGACCATTGATAAAGCAGTGGGCGGGATCAAACGACAGTTCTTCCCGTGGGTTCACAGGCAGGCTCCGGTGCGTGAGGACGGGATGGATTATCCGCCAGCGCTACCGCGATGCCAAGGCCTGCTCTTCTCGTCTATCTAACAAAGCGCGGTGAGATTATCGCAAAGGCAATGGCTTGGGCAGTGGATTTCGCAACCGCATCGAATACCCCTCGTAGCGGCCGATGCAGATGCACCGGCCGCGGCGTGTCACGGCACTTCGACCCAGGATACCCGCTTGGCCAGATTCCCAAGATCCAGCGAAGGCCCCTCTTCCGGGCCGATCAACAATGTCGGCTCGCCGTTTTCCGGAAACAGCACGCGCGGTGATGGCGGTATACCGGCACGCGCCAGCTCCTCGCTGCGATCTTCCTCGGTATAGGGATCTGACGCGCTTTCGTTTTCGTCCACAAAGAGATTTTGGGAAGGCGTGCCATCAAGCAGGTTCATCACGTATACCCGCCCGGTACCAATATCCGGAGAACACGGATTGGAGCCTCGCACCGGAGTATAAGTCGTGAAAATCACCTGGCTGTTGACGGTGATCGAACTGGATAACGATTTCTCACCGGCCGTCTTAAGCTCCAGAAACCAACCGCTGGCCTTTTCCAGTGCCGCGATCGCCGCCAGCTGTTCATCGGTATTCCCCTCGCCAATCGTGTTGTCGGTCACATCGTACAAATCCGATTCAATGACGGCGGCGTAGCCACCGGCGCCATCGTCAATACCGTACCCTGCCGGCGCACCGTTCAGGTAATCCGGTTGCTGGACAACGAAGAAACGATCGTCAATCACATTGTCGAGCGGATGCGCACGGTAGCCGGATCCGATTGACGCCACCAGCACCCGCTTGCCACCCTTACTGACCACTGACAGATCCGGCGCGCTGTAGAAACGACGGTTGCCTTCGGGGGTATCGTCCGCAAGGTTCGCTATCACGCCACCGCTGACCATATCACTCAAGTAAGCAGCTGTGTTGTCGACATCGAATCGCCATAGCTGTCCACCCATGTCACCCACATACATCTGATCCATCAATCCATCGCCATTCAGATCGATAACTTTCACATCCGACGGAATGCTGTACTGCATTTGTGGAAAAACTTCGCTGGCGAGAATGTCGGAACCGCCACGCCAGATCAAGGAGCCGGTTTTGGCATCGACAATAAAGATCGCCCGACCGACCGAATCCGCCGTGCGCACGGATACATCATCCTGTTGTGGATCGTAGCCTCCGCCAAACACGAGTACGTCCTGTGGCTTGCCGTCCTGGGGATTGACGAGTCTCGTTAACTGAGGTTTGGACCAGGTCTGTCCAAGCTCTGCAAAGGCACCACTTCCGCCAGCGATGTGCCACTTGTATCGAGGATCAGTTCTATCGGTTACATCGAGTGCGTAGTATTGATTTCCGCCACGCCGCATACCCGCATAAATATAGGCATGATCGCCCGTTCCAATCACGCGATCCTGATCTGCATCATGGGACCACAAGGTAATCGGCCCATCCATACCGTAGACTTTTGCATGCCCCGGCTTATCCACAAATCGGTGCTTCAGATTCGTTAACAGGACTTCCGGAATAAACGAGAAAATCTCATCTCCGGTGGTGGTATCAATGGCGTGGATGAATCCTTCGTTGGTGCCGAAGAAAATAACCGAGTTCTCTTCACTCGTAGTCCAGTCGTAGGTCATCAGTACCGGAGTCGAGTGCAGCGGATCACCGATGTATTGACGGGAATCCTCTTTGTCACCATCCTCATCGAAATCGAGCACATCGACGCCCGACGCCCAGCGCAGTAACTGGTCCCTGTCATCGACCGTGAGCTCCAGATTGTCGTCCGGCAATGCAAGATCAGCGGCCAGCACATTATTGATATTCAGCGCATTCTGGCTGTTAAACAGCGACGTGGAATTGCCCGGGAAATAGGTAGTGGTCTTACGCGAATCCTTGTTCAGTCGCGACGCCGCACCACCATCACCCACCTCGGCGCCATCCGGTGCCGTAGACCAGTAACTCTGGGCCCCTTCGACAAAGGTGCCGGTATCAGGGTCGATGGCATTTTTTCGCGGTGAGCTGTTGTCCTTGATCTCACCATCGAAAAAGTAGCGTTTGAGATTGCCGCGCCAGGCTGGCGAGTACGATGGCTCGAACAGGGCCAGATAGATATCGTCACGATGGGCCAGACGCGAATTGAGATCCAGCGTTGCGGCCGGCGCCACGATGGTATTTTCCGTCTCTTTGGCCTCCAGTACGATTGCTTCGATAGCGGTGAGCAAATCGAGGGCAGAATTCGCGGTGAAGAACTCTCCGCCACCTGCCTTTGCGACATCCTTCAACCACTGTGCAGTGAAATTGAATCCGATCGTGTGGGTGGAGACATTGTTGGTTCCGTTCATGTCGGAACGTTGATCGTTATCGTTTAGATATTGGGCCAGTTCCTCACCACACTGGCCATCGGCAGGGTTAGTCGGATCGCAACTGTAACCGATCAGCGACTCGGCTTCGGTAACGGCTGTCGACACGGGCTCTCCATCTGTCAGCATCACGACATAGTTGGCCTGACATTCCGATACGATCGGGCTGACGTAGACCGGGCTTCCGGTGATTTCTTCATCGACACAGTCTGTGCTGTCCAGGTTGTCGCTGGTACAGCCATCGGGCTGAGACAAGGTGCCGCCAGAGTAGCTGTGCGGGTGCGATACTCGAGAGTAGTGCAGATTGTAGCTGCTGCTGTCTGAACCACGTTGCTTGCCGAACTCAACGTTCTCGCCGCGGTAGTAACGCGCTGCCTCATAGAGCGCGCCAACGGTCGGTGTGCCGCCGGAAGGTGTCATCGTGTTGGCAATTGCCGCAAGATCATTGCGCGCCTTGTCCACCGCAGCCACCGGGTAGACAATTCTGCCGCCACTGCCCGAGTGACTAAATCGCATCAGGCCGACGTTCACATCCTCGATGTTGTCCATAACCAGTTGCAGCGCGTCTTTCATTCGCTCCATTCTGGTACCTTTTTCACCTGAATCCGTGTAACCCATCGACCCGGAGCCATCCAGCACAAAGAGAATATTGGGTTGTGCGGGATCGGGCGGTGGCGGGATATTGTCAGACACACTGGTCGGAATGATTCGCCACAGCGCATCCTCATCGAGATCAGCACCGGAGTTGTCGAGGTACTCACATGACTTGCGCACACCATGAATCGGATCACCAAACACGCTGTTAGCGCATGCAACCCCGTCGGTGTATGTGCCTGTCGCGTACTGGGAATTCGCACCGTAACGGACGGTCTTCTCCCCGGTGAAGGTACAACTGCCATTCTCGCTGGCACAATGCACCCAGGTGCCTGTGACCCCGTCTACCGTATCGAGATTGTTGCTGCTTGCCGGGCCGGCAGCGTGTAGATAGCGGCCATCAGTAACATTGCGAATGTGATAGCGGTTGGTTGCCTGCGGGATAAACTCCCACAATGCATCACTATCGGCGCCCACCTGCGGATAGGCGTTTTCGGCCTGTGATCCGCTGAAGTCCGTCGCCGCGTATTGAAGTGATTCTTTACTACGAATACGGACAACCTGGTTGCCGTCAGCAGTCTCACTGACCACCTCAAATTCCCAGTCTCGTGGAAACAGGTGGGTTATCAGATTGGGAGTATCACTGATGATGGCGGGAGTCAGATACCACTTTTGTTCCTCATAGCCGCCAGTTGAAAAAGTGATAGGCGTTTCATTCCAGCCATCGAGATAATAGTCGTTTCCACGATTAACGAAAACAAACGTGCCGTCTGCCTGCGGCTGCAATACCCAGTGATAGGCATCGCCGTCGCCGGGTGAGACCGCACTGACAGTACCGTCTCCACCCAACAGCACTAGCCCTGAATCGGCCGCCTCGATGGTAACAATTGTCTCGCCATCCTCGGTCGCACCTACGTGATGCAGCTCCCAGTACTCCGGCAGGCTATCGGACATGGCGAGCACACCGTTCTCGTGAAGAAACGATGGCTGATAGCGAAAACTATCTATCGTGACTTTGATATCAGACGGACCACCTACAAGCCAGGTTGCCACATCCTGTTGGGTTGTACCGACCACAGGGCCGGTCCACTTCACGGTCAGATTGTCACCACCGTGCTTTTCGAAAAACCAGACCTCGATGTCGTGCTCGCCTTCGGTCAGCAATACACTGTTTGATCGAACGCGGTAGCCGTGCAAACCGTCGTTGTCTACAACCAGCGAACCGTCGATCCAGATCTTGCTGCCATCATCCGATCCAATAAAAAACTCGTAGCTGCCGTCCGCCGGCGCGTTGATACGCCCGGTAAATCTAAATCCATATTGCTGATCCTGATCTCGCGCTGCCAGTGTGAAGTTATGTACACGACCGGTAGAGAGCGGCGTCATTGAATTGAAATCAGGCAATGCGTTCCAGGTGCCTTCAAAGTATTCGTAGTTGAGCGCATTGTAGTTGGGCAGTCGAATCAGATGGTCATTCAGCGACTGACGCTCCAGTGACGCGCTCGACCACTCTACTGCAAGACTGGCATCACCGTTACGGTTGAAGTAATTCACCATCACATTGTGATCGCCGGCCGCAAGCCAAGTGGTCGCCGAGCGTTCCTGCAACCCGTGAACGCCGTTGTTGTCAACAACCCGCACGCCATTGATGTACAACTGACTGCCGTCTACCGAATTGAGATAAAACGTGTAGTTGTCGTCGGCCGGCACCCGCAGTACCGCCGTGAATTGCAGACCGTACCTGCTGTCGAGGTCGGCGGGATTGAGATTGATTTGGGATAGTGTCCCGGTGCTCGCCGCTGCCCTGCGGTCAAAGTCCGGCATCCATGTCCAACTGCCGGTATGGTACTCGTAGAGCACCTTGTGATTGTTGACCAGCTCATCTTCCACCAGGGCAGACGCGGCACCGACACCACGCTCGTGCACGTAGGTGCCGTATTGATAGTTTTGAAGATACGCGCTGCCGGGCAACGGCGCAATCGTCGCCGTGCCATCCTCAGACTGCGAGGCGATGGATTGGCCAAGATAAATTTCAATATCTTCTGCCACCGCATGTCCACTGGCAAAAGATAATACAGCAGCACTCACAACACTCGCCAGCCGGTAAGAGCGTAGCTTTGCCCGCAAGAGACCGACGCACTGAGCACGCCTGCCTGCCAAACGATGTAATTGTCTGATGCAGTTCACCATAGACCGTTTCCAAACGCGATAGTCAAAATAAAATCTCGACGATCGAAACAGCCACCTCGGACGTGCGGGCGCTCGATCCCCGTATCTATCGGTTCAAAAAAATCCGGCTTGACGGTACTGCACTGTATCGGTTGTGTTTATCTGGTCACAGTGCCAACCAGTCTACACTTCTACATATTACATGCATATTTCTAGAATTCTGCCACCTCCACCCAGGACACCCGCTTGGCCAGGTTTCCCAGATCAATTGTCGGCCCCTTTTCAGGCCCGATTAACAACACCGGAGACTGGTTCTCCGGAAACAGCACTCTGGGCGACGGCGGTATGCCGGGACGCATCAGGTCCTGTTGACGATCCTCTACGGTCAACGGATCATTGGGGCCACCATTTTCATCAGACAGATGCATGCTGGGTGTGCCATCGAGAATATTGAGCACATAGAGGTTGCCACTGCCGATATTGGGCGCACATACGTTGCCACCCTCCGATGGCGTATACGTGGTAAAAAACACCTGGTTGTTGGCGGTGATCGAGCTGGACAGCGACTTCTCGCCAGGCTCCTGTAACGACAGGTACCAGCCTCGACTGATGGCAAGCGCTTGCTGAGCCGTCAGCTTGTCGAGATCAGATCCCTCCCCGAGCACATTATCGGTAACATCAAACAGATCCGTTTCGCGTATCGGTCGATAGCTTCCGGCGTCGAACATGCCATAACCCACCGGTTTGCCGTTTTTGAAGTCAGGCTGCTGAATCACGTAAAACCGATCGTCAATAACCTGATCGAGCGGATGCGCCTGATAGCCCGAGCCGATTGAGATCATCATGATCTGCTCGCCGTCCTTGCGCACGACAGACACATCAGGCGCGTGGTAGAAGCGCCGATTGCCCTCAGCTGTGTCGTCTGCAAGCTCCGCGATAACCCCACCGGTGACGAGATTACTGACGTAGCCGCTGTGGTTATCGATATCAAATCGCCACAGCTGCCCGCCCATATCGCCCACATAGATCTGATCGGCCAAACCGTCGCCATTGATATCGATCACACGCGGGTTTGACGGAATGCTGTACTGCATGCGCGGAAATATCTCATCGGCACCAATATCACTACCGCCGCGCCAGATCAGCGCGCCGGTGACCGCATCGACGATGAAAAGGCCTCGCCCGATGGAGTCGGTGGAGCGCGTACTCGAGTTATCCTGCTGCAGATCGTAGCCACCGCTGAACACCAGCACTTTAGTTTCCTGTCCATTGGCCGGATTGACGATTTTCGTAGCGACTGGCTTTGACCAGGTCTGACCCAATTCGCCAAACGCACCGGTGCCGCCGTCGATACGCCACAGAAACTCCGGCTGATTGCGATCAGTAACGTCCAGTGCGTGATAGGCTCGCCCCCCGCGCCTCATGCCGGCGAACAGCCAGGCAAAATCCCCGGCACCATTGATCGCCTTGTCCCCGTCTTTGTCGTAGGCCCACAGCGTGAGCGGACCGTCGAGACCATACACCTTCGGATTGCCTGAAGCGTTGGTATATCGATGCTTGAGAATAGGTAACAGCGATTCGGGGATATAGGAGAAATGCTCCGCACCCGTCGCGGTGTCAATCGCGTGCAGGTAGCCTTCGTTGGTGCCAAAGAACACCAGTGAATCGGGTTCGCTGCCATTCCAGTCATAGGTGACGATCATCGGCGTGGTGTGCAACGGATCGCCGATGTAGTGACGTGTGTCATTGGTTTGTCCATCGCCGTCGAAATCCAGCACATCGATCCCCGAGGCCCAGTCCACCAACCGATCTGTCTCACTGGCCGAAAGCCCAAGTGCCGCATCCGGCAGTCCAAGGTCAGCCGCGTGAACATTGCCACGATCGATCGCATTGGCACTGTTTAATAACGATTTTGGATTGCCCGGAAAATAAGTGGTGACTCGTCGGGTATCGCGATTGAGCTGCGACGCCACCCCCCCTTGACCCACATTAGGACCATCCGGGGCGGTGGACCAGAAACTTTGCGCGTTGTCGTAGAACGATCCGGTCGCCGGATCAATGGCGGACTTTCGGGGTGTGCTGCTGTCTTTCAACTCGCCATCGAAAAAATACCGCTTGAGGTTGCCCTGCCACGCCGGCGAATAGGATGGCTCGAACAGCGCGAAATAGACGTCATCTCGATGTGCAAGGCGACTGGTTTGATCGAGTGTCGCAGCAGGCGCCACAATCGTGTTCTCAACCGTCTTGGCCTCCAGAATGATGCTCTCAATGGCGCTCAACAGATCGATTGCGGAATCGGCCGTGTAGAACTTGCCGCCACCCGCTGCCGCCACGTCCTTCAACCAGTCGGTCGTGAAGTTGAACCCGATGGTGTGCGTGGTAATGGTATTGTCTCCCTCCATTTCGACCGACTGATCGGTGGTGTTCAGGAATTTAGCCACCTCCTCACCACACTTGCCATCTCTGGACGACGCGTCCGCACAACTGCCACCAATCAGCGATTCGGCCTCAGGTATGGCGGTGGTCGTCGGCTGTCCATCAGTCAGCATCACGATGTAATTGGCCTGGCACTCAGAGACGATCGGGCTCGTATACACCGGACTGCCATCGATACGCTCGGTGATACAATCAGCGTGGTTGAGATCATCATCAGTACAGCCGCTGGCGCGCACCAGGGTGCCACCCTCGTAGCTGGACGGATGCGATACGCGCGAGTAGTTCACGCCTGAATAATTGGTTCTCGCCGCCCGGCTCTTGCCAAATTCTACATTTTCGCCACGAAAATATCGGGCAGCCTCGTACAGGGCACCCACCGATGGCGTGCCGTGATTGGCCACCATGCTGTTGACCGTGGCGGTAAGATCGTTGCGGGCCTGATCAATCGGACTAATCGGATAGACGATTCGCCCGCCGCTGTAAGAGTGGCTAAAGCGCATGAGTCCGACATTGACATTGCTGATATTGTCCATCACCAGACCCAGCGCCGTCTTCATGCGGTCCATCCGGGTACCGGTTTCACCCACGTCCGTCCACCCCATCGAGCCGGACGCATCGAGAATAAAAAGAATATTGGGTTGCCCTGGATTGGGCGGCGGCGGTGGCGTATCGGAAACACCGGTAGCAATCAACTGCCACTCTGAGGCCTGAGTCAACTCCGAACCCGAGGTATCGAGATAGTGGCAAGATTTATAGACCCCCGGTATCGGATCGCCGAATATGCTGTTACTGCAATTGACACTATCCGTAAACTCGGCAAACGCGTATTCACCCTGAGCGCCATAGCGAATCTGGCGGGTCCCGGCAAAGGTACAGCTACTGTTCTCACTGGCACAATAGATCCACGACCCCGACGCGCCTTTTACCGTTGCGACATTGTCATTCATGCCTGGCCCTTCGGCGTGCAGGTAACGACCGTCATTGACGTTGCGAATGTGAAAGCGACTACTGCCCAGCGGAATCATCTCCCACAGCTCATCGCTGTCTGTCGCCGTCTGCGGGTAGGCATTACTGTACCCTGAGCCCAGATAATCCGCCGCCGCGTAGTAACTGGATAACTTGCCCCGCAGCCGCGCGATGCTGTTGCCATCGGCCGACGTACCCACGGGTATAAACTTCCAGTCTCTCGGTGTTCCGTGAGTGAACAGGTTGGCTGGGATCCCTGAGCTGTCGAGTTCGAGCGTCCATTTCTGCTCCCCATAGACGCCGCTACCGTACAGACTGACGCGATAGTTCCAGCCATCCAGATAATTGCCAGCCAGTGTGCGGAACACATAAGTGCCATCACTCTGCGGCAACAACTCCCATTTATGATCATCGCCCCAACCGCGTCGGTCCGCAACCACGCTGCCAGAACCGCTTAACACTCTGCCCGAATCGCTATTGTGGAGGGCTACAATGTTATTGCCTGTGTCAGTTACCCCGGCAAAATACAACTCCCAGTAATCTGCCAATGACGCATTGCCCATCGACAGTGTCGACGAGCTGTCACTGACGTTGCCAGAGGTTTCATAAAGCCAATTCGGGCTATAGGCATGGTTATCGAGCTTGACTCTGGCGGGTGTGGCGCCAGCGCCGGGTGAGCCGACGAGCCACGGCGAGAGATCCTGCTTGGCAATACCAGGCCCTGTCCATTTCACAGTGAGATTGTCGCCACCGTAACGTTCGAACATGGTGGCAACGAGATCGTGAACCCCCGCTGTGAGGAACAGCAGACCACTGCGTTCGCGATACCCGTGCAAGCCGTCGTTGTTGATTAGTCTCGAACCATTGATAAACAACTGACTGCCGTCATCGGATCCGATGTAGAACGTGTAGTTGCCATCAGCCGGAACATTGATCCGACCGCTATAGCGAAAACCGTATTGTTCGTCTCGCGCCCTGGGAGCCAGACTAAAGTTGTGAACGTGGCCAGTGCTGACAGGGACCAGGGCATCAAAATCCGGCAATGTGCTCCATAGGCCCTGATAGTATTCATAAGCCAGTGCATTGTAGTTCGGTAAAGGGGCCAGGTACGATTCTACTGGTCGTCGATGAATTCCGGGACCAGACCACTCGACTGACAACGCCGCACTGGCACTGCGCTGAAAGTAAGACACCATCAGATTGTGCTGACCGGCAGTCAGATTCACTGATCCGGTGCGCTCGGTCACCGCGTGCAGCCCATCGGCATTTACAATCTGCGCACCATCAACATACAGCTTGGCCCCGTCCGCAGAATTAAGATAGAACTGATAATTGCCAGTGGCGGGAACGTTTAACACCGCGGTGTAGCGAAACGCGTAGTTGCTGCTCTGTGCGCGCGGCAATGCGCTGAAGGTACCGAGCGTCCCGGTGTTTCTAGCCGCGAGTCGGTCGAAGTTTGGCAGACTCGACCACGAACCGTGGTACTCCTCGTAGACGATCCGATGATGGTTGATCAACGCGTCCTCGGTAGCGGCCGAACTCGGACCGACGCCAGTTTCGCTCAGATAGCTGCCGTACTCCACACTCTTCAGATGCGCGCTGCCTGGCAACAGGTTCGACTGAGTTTGCGTCTCGATACTGATGCCGAGCGACTGACCGATGTAAATCTCGACATCCTCAGCCACGGCCGAGCCACTCAGTACGGTGACCGCGGTAGTCAGAATCAGTGCCGTCAAACTGCGATAGGCAGCAGCAAGCGAATTGACCGTTACATCCTTGCAATCGGGCATATTGTTGTTGATCGTGAGTCTGAGAGCGCGCAGGCGGCCACTGCCGCATCGCCAGGCTGACTTTAGTCAGGTTACGCAGGTTATCGAATGCAGTTCACATTTCTTGAGTGCGAATTGTCAAAAGGCTTGATTCGATTGGATTTTCAGCGCCGGATATCGCTATCTGGCATCAGTGCGCTACTCATCTACAACAGTACTTTTTCAACGCCCCCATGCTGCGCCTGCTGGATGAAGCCTTCCAGCCAGTCTTCGCCCAGCACCTGCCTGGCGACTTCCACCACGATGTAGTCTGTCTCCATCCCCGTTTCATCTTCGTAGCGTGACAGCCCCTGCACACACGCCGGGCAAGAGGTCAGGAGCTTTACGTTTCCAGGCGCAGCAGTCTCGCTACCGGTCATGCTGGACAGATTCGATCGCAGCTCTTCGGCTTTGCGAAAACGAACCTGATTGGCCACATCAGGCCGCGCCACCGCAAAGGTGCCTGCCTCACCACAGCAGCGATCAGATAGCTGTACCGACTCGCCGACCAGCGCGCGGCTGACCTGCAACGGGTTGTGGGTTTTCATCGGGCTATGACACGGATCGTGGTAGAGATACTGCACGCCGTTGACACCTTCAGTGCGATAGCCCCGCTCCATCAATAGCTCGTGAATATCCACCAGGCGACACTGTGGAAAGATCTGTTCAAACTCGTACTTCAGCAGTTGATCCATACAGGTACCACAGGACACCACAACGGTCTTGATATCGAGATAGTTCAGCGTGTTCGCCACCCGATGAAACAGCACGCGATTATCAGTGGTTATTTGCTGTCCCTTATCGTGATCACCTGACGACGTTTGCGGATAACCGCAGCACAGATAGCCAGGAGGCAGCACGGTTTGCAGTCCCGCGTCATACAACATTGCAAGCGTTGCCAGCCCCACCTTGCTGAACAGACGCTCCGATCCGCAGCCTGGAAAGTAGAATGCCGATTCGCTGTCTGCGTCGATCACATCCGGGTTGCGCAAAATCGGCACGTAGGAGGCGTCCTCAACGCCCAGAATGGCACGCATCGGTCGCGTCGGCAGATACTTTTTAGCGGGCAATTTGCGATTGACAAAATGTATCACCTGTTCGGCCGGCCCAACTCTGCCGGCATCGGTGGGTGCCGGTTCGCTGCGCTGCTTAAACAGCCCGGGTATTTTCTCCAGCGCGCTACTGGCTGCGCGCTGACCGGCAAACCCCCAATCGATCATGACCTTGCGCGCCAGATTAATGCTGTTTGGATCCCGCATATTCAGAAACGCCATCGATGCGCGCGTACCCAGTTTGCGCTTGCGTTTACCTTGTTGCGAGAGAATTCGCCGCATGTGAATACTGACATCGCCAAAATCGATGTCCACCGGGCACGGCGACAAGCACCGATGACAGACCGTGCAGTGATCCGCGACATCGTTCATCTCCTCGAAGTGCCGAATCGAAATGCCGCGGCGGGTCTGCTCCTCATACAAAAACGCCTCAATGATCAACCCGCTGGCGAGAATCTTGTTGCGTGGCGAGTACAACAGGTTGGCGCGCGGCACGTGCGTGCTGCAGACCGGCTTGCATTTGCCGCAGCGCAGACAATCCTTGATGCTGTCGTTGAGTGAACCCAGATTGCTCTGTTCAAGAATGATCGATTCCTGTTTTAACAACCGGAACGACGGCGTGTAGGCGTGCTGCAGACCGGAACCCGGCATCAGCTTGCCGCGATTAAAATGACCGTTGGGGTCTACCTGATTCTTGTATTCGCAAAAGCGTGTTACCGTGCGCTCATCGAGATACTGCATCTTGGTCAATCCGATGCCATGCTCGCCCGAAATCACGCCGCCCAGTGACGTGGCGAGTGCCATGATCTCATCGACCACGCGATCGGCCGCCTGCATCATCTGATAATCATCGGAGTTAACCGGGATATTGCTGTGCACGTTGCCATCGCCGGCGTGTGCGTGCAGTGCGACGAACAATCTGCCGGGGCGTATCTTTGCGTGAACCGCATCGATCTGGTCGCGCACAGCCTGATAGCGCCGACCGGTAAAGATCTCTTTCAACGGTCGCTCCACTTCGGCACGCAGTGATACGACGATCGAACGGTGCAGAAAGGCACGAATCAGCGGCGGATCATCCGGCAGGCTGGCGTGCAGGTCCCCCTCCAAAGCAACGCAATGAGACAATGGCTCATCGAGCTGATCGAGAATCGCCTGCCAGCGCTGTCCGACTTCATCAACCAGCGCTTTTGCAGCCAGACGGTGCCGCTCATCGATCAGCCGCTGCTCCTCGCCGCCAATGTCATCATCGGCTGCCAGTTGCAATGCGAGCGGCTGCATAAACAACTCCCCCAGCGCACGCGTGTTGTCAAGTTTGTTGCGGATCGACTGCACAATGTTGATGCGCTCGATCCCCTCGCTGTAATCGGCCAGCGCCGCCAGCGGAATCACAACGTCTTCATTGATCTTGAACGCATTGGTGTGGGCGGCGATGGCTGCGGTGCGTGATCGCGCCGCCCAGAATCGCTCTCTGGCCTCTGTACTAACGGCGATAAATCCCTCGCCGTCACGCTGGTTGACAATACGTACCATAGTCGAGGCCGCCGCCGCGACGGCATCTTCCGAGTCGCTGACAATATCCGCCAACAGCAACATTCGGGGCAGTTGACCGCGAGATGCCTTGGGGCTGTAGGCAACGGCTTTGATGTAGCGATCATCCAGATGTTCAAGTCCCGCAAGCTGGACGTCGGGCAGCGCGTCGATCATCTCTTTAACCTCGACAATCGCCGGTACCGCCGAGTGCAGATCACGCGCGTAGAACTCCATACACACGGTACGCGTATGGGCGTGAGCCCGATGCAGGATGAATTCCGCGGAGGTGATCAGGCCGTCGCAACCCTCTTTCTGCACCCCGGGCAGGCCACCGAGGAATTTATCGGTCACGTCTTTACCGAGCCCGGCGGTGCGAAAGGACTGGCCGGTAAATGTTAAAACTTCTGGCACACCGATCGCCGGGCCATCGATCGTCGCCCGTCGAGTCACTTCAAACTGCACCTGCGGCTGATCGTGAATCTTGCCCAGGTTGTGCGACAGACGACGCACCTCAAGCCACTGACCATCGGGCGAAATCATCCGCCAGCTCGCCAGATTATCCAGGGTGGTGCCCCACAACACCGCCTTCTTCCCACCGGCATTCATCGCCACATTGCCGCCAATGGTGCTGGCGTCCTGCGAGGTTGGATCGACGGCGAAGACCAGGCCCGCGGCACTCGCCGCCTCCGACACGCGTCGGGTCACGACGCCGGCGCCACATCGAATGGTCGGTACCGGTGCGTCCAGACCGGGCAGCGGTCGAGGCTCAACGGATCCGAGTCGATCGAGTTTTTCAGTGTTGATCACAGCGGTATCGGCGTACAGTGGAATCGCCCCGCCGGTGTATCCAGTGCCACCGCCGCGCGCGATAATCGTCAGTCCGGCAGCGATACACTGCTGCACAATCTGCTGAATCTCGGCTTCGGTATCCGGCGTTACCACCACCAGCGGGTACGCGACCCGCCAGTCCGTCGCG
>CAZYDV010000131.1:0-15455 GCA_964646405.1 uncultured Granulosicoccaceae bacterium
CGGCCTTGATTCGCCTCGCTGACGCGTCGGGTTTCCTTGGTGCCGAGGGATGGCTATGGGGTAACCCGACGCGTCAGCGAGACAATTTCAGCACCGCGCAGCATTCACTTACACCCGCTCTGTCAGCTTCGCAATCTCATCAATGACCCGCTGTTGCTCGTCACTTAACGCCTGACCACCATACCCCGCGACACTGTGGTGAAAAGGATCGTCAAGCCTAGCTGTGGCGCCACTCAGTGCTTCCAGCACGGCAATTCCACAGTACGGCACATAGGTCGCTGAATAGCCACCTTCATGCGTGGCGATCACGCGCCCGCGACTATGACGATCAGCGACGGCCAGCAGCTGCTGCGTCATCCAGCGATAATCATCGGCGCACAGCATTTGCCGGCCGAGTGGATCGAACGCACAGGAATCAAAACCGCTGGCGATAAATATTGCCTCTGGTGCAAAGGCATCCAGTGCCGGCACAACCAGTTGTTCAAACGCCTGTCGATAGGCGCCCGAACCACAACCTGCCGGCAGCGGAATATTCAGATTGAAACCCTCACCGCCTCCGGCCCCTGTGTCGGTCGCGTCGCCGGTTTTTTCCGGAAACAAACGCTGCTGATGCAGAGAGATGGTCAGTACATCGGCGCTATCGTAAAACGCTGCTTCGGTGCCGTTGCCATGGTGGACATCCCAGTCGAGCGTCGCTACACGATTGATACCGAATTGCTGTTGCGCCCAGGCCACGCCAATCGCCGCGTTGGCAAACAAACAAAAGCCCATCGCCTGATCGGCCAGTGCGTGATGCCCAGGCGGACGGCACAGCACGTACGCGTTATCCGCCGCACCGCTAAAAACTGCATCCACCGCCGCAATCACACCACCCACCGCCAGCCGGGCGATGGCGACACTGGCAGCACCCACGGGTGTGCTGGATCCAGCCTCGCCGCCACCGCTGTCGCAAAGTTTCTCCAGTTGCCGAATGTATGCTGCGGTGTGCATCAACTGCAGTACGTCATCTGCTGCAGACTCCGGTCGCAGCGACAGCAGATGCCGATCAAGTGCCGTCGCCTCAACCAAACCCTGAAAACGGCGCTTGGTCTCGGCATTTTCAAAGTGCTGACCCGGCTGCACCGTCAACCCCGGTTCAACATAACCACACCAGTTCCGGGTATCGTGCCAATAGTAGAGTTCGCTGCTCACCCAGGCGGTGCGTCGCTGACAGTCAGTGGTTCGATGAAATTGCATAGATGGAAAAGATCGGTAGCCAGTAGTCGTACGCGCTACCGTATCAGCCCTGTCGGGTTTGGCAAGCCCGTCGGTTGAGGTACCCTTGATGCCAGATTGAATAACACTACCGGCGGAGGAAACCATGCCACGACTACAAGACAAGGTCGCTTTCATCACCGGCGGGGGTGGCGGAATCGGCCGCGCAACCGCCGAGCGCTTTGCCGCAGAAGGCTGCAAGGTAGCAATCGCAGAAATCGATCACGCATCGGGCGAGGCCGCGGCAGCCAGTGCGATCCAACACGCCGGCGACAACGGCGGCAGCGCGTTGTTCATCCACTGCGATGTGACCGACAAAGCATCGGTGCAATCGGCGATCACGCAAACGGTCGACACCTTCGGCAAACTCAACATACTGCACAACAATGCAGGCGGTTCAACCGCCGAGGACGGGCCGGTTACCGAAGCGCCCGAGGAAGAGTTCTGGCGTGCCATTACGCTCGATCTCTATGGCACGTTTTTGTGCTCGAAAATCGGCATTCCGGAAATTCGAAAAGCTGGCGGCGGCTCGGTGATCAATATGTCGTCTAACGTCGCACTGATGGCGTTTCCGGGACGCGACTGTTACACCGCGGCCAAAGGAGGCATCGCATCGATGACGCGATCCATGGCCGCCGAATATGCCGCTGACAATATTCGCGTCAATGCGATCGCACCGTCGATCACACTATCAGACAGAGTCAAGAAGCTGATGGCAAACACTCCCGAATTCGACAAAATCGGTGACCAGCACCTGCTGGGCCTCGGGTTGCCGATTCACGTGGCTGAAATGGCCGTGTATCTGGCAGCAGATGAGTCGGCCATCACCACCGGGCAAATTTTGTCCGTCGATAGTGGCGTTACGATTGTCTAGCTCGGACTAATCTGCAAGGGATCGAGATTCGCTGCAGAACCAACGGGCAAGCGAGAAATCGTCAATTTCATGAGTTATCCGGGCTAGCCTGGCGTTCCCCGTCTGCTTTGTTGCGTCGCTCGCGATGCAACACATACAAACCACTGCCAATCACAATTGCCGCTCCGGCCAATACCCGGATACCAGGTATGTCACCAAAGGCCAGATACCCGAGCAACACCGACCACAGCAGATAACTGTACTCAAACGGCGCCACTACGCTGACCGGCGCCTGTCGGTAGGCTTCGGCAATGCACAGCATCGCAAGGGTGAATATCAGCCCGGCACCGACAATCTGCCAGCCATCCTGCCACAGCGGCACAATCCACGGCGCCGCAATTGCACGCCAGACCACACCGGATTCCGGCGTTGCCGGCATGACAAAAACAAAGACGCACAGCAGGAGACAGCACAACAGATAGGCAACCGATGAATAGGTCGCCATCACCAGGCCTGCCGTCGCCCGTCTGCTGAACCGGGTGATGATTGGAATCAGGGAATAACACAAAGCACTGAAAAGCGGCAGCAGCACAGCCGCCTGAAAAAATGCCGAGCCCGGACTGATAATAATCAGCACACCACAAAATCCCGCCGCTACCCCAAGCCAGCGCCGAATACCGACTCGCTCACCCAGCAACGGCACCGACCAGGCTGTCACCAGCAGCGGCGCGCACATATAGACCGCCGACGTCGTCGCCATCGGCAAACGTGCCAGCGCCATGTAATAGGCTGTAAAGGCAAAGAATGCCAGCACCCCTCGCAACAGCAGGATCATTTGCTGGCGAGCACTCATCGCACCGGTATTTCGTCGCAGTGAGCAGGCCAGTAGGAACAACGTCGCGACAATCGCAATGCGCAGTGTCAATACCTCAAACACTGGCACCCGCGCAGTCACCTCTTTGACCAGCACGTCCTGAGCAGCAAATAACAACAGCGCTCCACACAGCAAACCAGCCCCGAGCCACGGCCTCTGCGACGCATCATCAGTGGTGGTCTGGGTTAATGAAGGGTTGTTGCTCAAGCACGCTGCTCCGAAAACGGTGATGGCTATCTGGCCCCGTACCGGCGCGGGACACCTGAATGCTGGAGCATACGCGTTTCAGGCCATGCCTGGACTATTCATGAAGGGGCGAGAATATCGCGCAGAGAATCGTTTTCACAACGGATTGTGCGACCGCATCGAATACTTACTGCTATTGGTAAGGAAGCAAAATGGTGGGGCCGCCCAGGCTGTGGAAACAACGATCAAGCGAGAAATCGTCAATTTCATGAGTAGTCCAGGCTAGAGCCATCCGGATTAGTTATGAGGCCAGTGCAAATGCCGGCAATACCCTCGCAGGGCTAGCCGCAATTGCGTGTCGAGAAGCGACAGAAGCTTTGACAAAAGCTTGAGTCGTAAACCACGACCCGATCCGGATTCAAACTTGAAATTCGCCTGATCGGCACCATAATTACCTGTGTAAACAACACCCTACAGCCACAACTATCGAAAGAATCTGAAAACGCCAACTGAAATACTAGCCCGTGTAGTACGCAGCCTGCTTGTTGAAATCAGGCGGCTGGTGTCGCTGGTGTTTTTGCCGTGGTTTGTCATTGTTTCATTCTGCTTTCTTGTTTCGTGGTACAGCCTGACCTTTCTCGGGCTTGACGCACTGCTCGCGCCTGTCCTGAAATCCTGGTTATTCCTCAAACCACTTTTACTCAAAACGCTACCGGCGATAGCCGTGTGGCTCTGGGCCCATACCGGTGCCAAGCTGATTAGCTGGGCTGGTGAGCTGGCCACTCTGCTCTTCACCATTCTGGGCGGCTGGAAAGCCTGGTCGGCAAAAAAGCTGGCCCGGCAAGTGGTGCGCTTTTTTATCGGCCTGTCAGCCCGCTTCGTTGCGATCAGCATACTGCTGAACCTGATGTTCGGACACGAGCGCCGCGGTATCAAGCTGCTGCCGCGGCTGGCCGTTCATCGATTGCGTTCCACCTGGCTTGGACATCTGATCCGCTGGTGGAAAAATCGTACCGAGAGACAAAAAAGACTGGCTCTGGGTGTACTGCTCTGCGTGATCCTGATCATGGCCGGACAGGCGATGCTGGGCATATCGGTGCTGCTGTTTGATCTTGCCTGGGAACTGGTGTTGCTGCTATGGCGTTTACTGGCGCACACATGGCGGTTGCTGAGCCCCTGGCTTTTAAAATTTGTACCCGGTTTCATCGGTAATTTTGTCACCAACAAGCTGCTGCCGTTTGTCGCGGACGTGATAACAATAGTCAAGGACGACCATCGGGTTATTTATCTGCGACTGAACATGCGACGTCACCTGCGGCGCTGGAAGGCCTGGCTGTATCTGAAGAGCCGCGCCAGGCGCGACACCCTTAGAAAACGCATCAAGCCGCTGATCAACGACGAGTTGCGAGCCAGAAAGGCATCGGTACTCAAAGCGGCGGCAAAAATGCGTGGCAGCAAACCTAACACCCGGCTTAATCCACCAGAGACAGACGACTAGCAAGTCCCGCCCCCAACACGCGCCGAATTGGACATCACACCACCCGCTCGTTTATCGTGCATCAAGCGACCACAACAATCTGCACAATAAGCCACCATGAAAATTGGCGACACACATTATCGAACCATCTGGTGTGACGGGCCAGAGTCACCTGTTCATATCCTTGATCAAACGCGTCTGCCACATGAACTAAAAATTGCAGAACTGCAATCCAGCGGCGACGCGTTCACTGCTATCCGCACTATGCAAGTTCGCGGCGCACCGCTGGTGGGTGCGACAGCCAGCTACGGTGTCGCGCTGGCTATGCGTGAGAACCCCGCCGATGCCAGTCTCACCGCAGCCATCAAGCACCTGGCCACAGCCCGGCCCACTGCAATCAATTTGCGCTGGGCACTGGATCGAATGCAGACAATCCTGCAGCCACTGCCCGAAGCACAGCGCGCCGATCAGGCTTTTCTGGAGGCACAAAAAATATGCGACGAAGACGTAGCACTGTGCGAAGCCATCGGCGATCACGGCATGGCATTGATCACGGCTGCGGCGAAGAAAAACTCCGGTAAAACCGTCAACATACTCACCCACTGTAACGCTGGCTGGCTCGCTACTGTCGACTGGGGCACCGCACTATCACCTATCTACAAAGCACAACAAGCCGGAATCGATGTACACGTATGGGTAGATGAAACACGGCCACGCAATCAGGGATCGTATCTCAGCGCCTATGAGTTGGGCGCCGCCGGTGTGCCGCACACCGTCATCGTCGACAATGCCGGCGGCCACCTGATGCAGCACGGCCTGGTTGACTTGTGTTTTGTCGGCACCGACCGCACCACGCGCGCCGGTGACGTCTGCAACAAGATCGGTACCTATCTCAAAGCACTGGCGGCACACGACAATGCCATTCCGTTTTACGTCTGCGCACCATCGCCGTCTATTGATTTCACTATAGACGATGGGTTGAAAGATATCCCGATAGAGCAGCGCGCAGCAGAGGAAGTCAGCCACATCAGCGGCCGCGCCTCCAATGGCGACGTGATCAGCGTCGACACCTTGCCGGATGGCAGTCCCGCGAGAAACGATGCGTTCGATGTGACGCCGGCCCGTTTTATTACTGGCCTGGTGACAGAGAAAGGTGTGGTTGCCGCTGATCGGGAATCAATTACTGCGATGTTCAGCGAGAGGATTTAAATCGATGTAATAAATGCCTGCAGGTCACAGCTCTGGCTGATACCAGAACCAGATATCCCCGCTTACGATGCCGAACTATCCTAATGGTTAGCTTAAACCCGTTGGGAGCCATCCAACCTCATTTTCAGATAAGCAAAAGATGCCAACGCGATACAGACAAGCGCAATCACATCTGCAACATACACACGACTTATCTGGCTGTTACAGCCACCCACCGACCAGGCAATATAAAGAAAAGAAACCACACTAACTGTACCCGCTATGAGTGCGCAGAGATAAAGTTTCGGTTTGAATGCAGAATACAGTATGAATAGTCCCAGAATCCCAAATAATACCGCTCTATGGCGCATAAGTATTTCAAGGTTCGGCTCCTCGAACGGCAAACCATAGAGTACAGTTAACCGCTCACCACTGAGTACGCCCGAAACAGGCAGCAAATGTATTATCGCAACGATGATCAACATTGTTGTGATGAGTCGACTCATCAGGATTCTCTATTCAGTTTCTTGGAGTATGAACGCCGGATGGACGCTACCACAACAAGATTACCCATGGCGCGTCATCTCCCTGTGTCGTCCCTCTCCAAATCGACGTAACAATCCGGCATAAACCGCGGTGTGCAAATGCAGTAGAACGTCAGGTCTTCAGTGCCGGTGTTACTGATACGCTGCGCCACGCCCGGCGCAATCATCACACGATCTCCCACTGCCACTTCCTTTGACTGACCGTTCACCTCCACCACACCACTGCCCTGCTGCAACACATAGGTCTCGGCAACGCCGTCCAGTGCGTGGAGTTGTGTGGTAACCCCGGGTTCGACGCGTGCGATGGCCAGTGACACCTGTGGTGATTGCTCGCAATTGTGTAATTCACGAATGTAACAGCGTTCCCCGGTATAGAATTCTTTGCACTCGGTGGCGCGGTGCAGCCAGTCCGGATCGACCATTATGTTGTTTGACACCAGAGGCGTATGCGATGACCAGCAGTGTAACAGCGGTTGATAAACTGCTCGATCTGGCCGGCCATACGGCCATTGTCACCGGTGCCAGTGGCGGTATTGGCAGCGCGATCGCTATGCGGTTGGCCGAGGCCGGCGCACAGGTGGCGTTTCACTATCAGTCCAACGTAAATGCGGCTCGGAATATCGTTGATGCGATTGAGAACGATGGTGGCCGGGCCTGCGCGGTGGCGGCCGATCTGCGCCACGAAGCAGACTGCAACACGTTACTGGATGCCACGCTAGAGACCCTGGGGCGTGCGACGATCCTGATCAACTGTGCTGGCATTCAGCCGGTCAGCGAGTTGCTGCGGACGTCGGCTGGCGAACTCGAAGATGTCGTGCACAGCAATGTGTCGGCGCCTGTGATGCTGACACGGCTGTTCGCCAACCGTTATACAGGCGCCAGGTCGTATAGCAACTGCAGTGTCACCCATATCGCCTCTATCGAGGGCATGCAACCGGTCGCGGGTCACAGCCACTATGCAAGCTCGAAGGCAGCGTTGATCATGTTTACCCGCGCGGCCGCACAGGAACTGGGCCCAATGGGTATCCGGGTAAACTGTGTCTCGCCCGGGCTGATCGATCGCCCTGGACTCGAACACGATTGGCCCGACGGCGTCAGCCGCTATCGTCAGGCGGCGCCGCTGGGGCGCATTGGCAAGGGCCGTGACATCGCCGATGCCGGGCTGTTTCTTTGCTCTGATGCCGCGCGCTGGATCAGTGGCACGAACCTCATCGTCGACGGCGGCGTCAGCTGTGCACCGACCTGGTAGAGGCGCACACGGCTCGATGGCACCTGTACACTGCACGTCACTCAATCAATTCGACCATCTCACTTAAGTTGCAATCGGAACACGATCATCACCATGCACACGCACTATGACGTTGTGATCATCGGCGCCGGCATCGCCGGTATTGCCACGGCATGGGCACTGGCGCGGGCTGGCGCCGGTCACATTGCAATCGTCGATAGCGGCTCGCCGCTGGCGTTGACGAGCGATAAATCGACCGAGTGCTATCGCAATTTCTGGCCCGGTCCGGATCGGTCAATGGCAGACTTCATCAACGACAGTATCGAGCTATTGCATCACTACGCACACGAATCCAACGATCAGTTTCAGCTGCATCAGCGCGGCTACCTGTTTGCGACCGGCAATGCGTTAGAGGTTGACGCGATGCGACAACAAGCCCTGCTCAATGCAGATTTTGGCGGTGGCGAACTGCGTGAACACACAAGGACTAGTGGCGTAGCGCCCTATCAAGTCTCCCCGGTGACGGGTTTTGCGAGAGATCTTGACGGTGCAGATCTGATCACCAACCAGACTCTGATTCGCGAGCAATTTCCCTATCTGACCGAAGACACTGTAGGGATGCTGCACGTGCGGCGCTGTGGCGTGCTAAGCGCCCAGCAACTAGGCATGTACCTGTTCGAACGTGCCCGCGACGCCGGTGTGGACTTTGTGCCTGGAGAATTCATCGGCTGCGATTGCTGCACCGGGCAGATATCGTCAATCGAGCTAAAAACAGCCGCCGGCACAGGGACACTAAAAACCGATGCCCTGGTGCTCGCCTGTGGCCCGCACTTGAAAGCCACTGCTGCCCTTGCAGGCACGGATCTGCCTGTAGTGGTTGAAAAGCATGTCAAGATCAGCCTGGCGGACAGCAAAGGGATCATTCCCCGCCATGCGCCACTGACCATCTGGAACGATCCGGTCGACCTGGGCTGGACGGCAGATGAGCGCGAGATGCTGGCCGAATCTGCCGACACCGAGTATCTGACCCACATTTTTCCGGCTGGCGTGCACGGTCGCCCGGTTGGCGCCGGCGACCAGGTGTATCTGTACTGGACTTACGATTGCCCGGTATCGGACACACCGGCATTTCCGATCGAGGCCGACCCGCACTACCCGGAAATACTGCTGCGGGGTATGGCGAGAATGGTGCCGGGGCTTAAGCGCTATCTGGATCCGATGCCGCGGCCCTATGTCGACGGTGGCTTCTACACCAAGGTCGCCGACAACCGCCCATTGATCGGCGCACTCAATGTACCAGGCACCTTTGTTTGCAGCGCTTTCTCCGGTTACGGCATCATGGCCGCCTGTGGCGCTGGTGAACTCACGGCGTCGCACATTCTGGGGCGCGCGCTACCCGCCTACGCCGAGGCATTCAGACCCCAACGCTTTGAAGATCCGGTCTATCTCGATCAAATCGACAATCTCAGCGGCTCCGGCCAGATTTGAACACACAGCCAGAGTCCGCATGGCACGCAACCGAACGCTCGACCGGTAAGCGCGCTACGTGATCGCTGCGCGCGAGATCGGACGTCATCGCGGATTTCGATGGCTCGCCGCCGGCACTGGATTAAATTCTGCCGGCATGCAGGGTGAGCAGGTTATCGTAGGCCTGCTGGTCTACCAACTGACGCAATCGTCAGCCTGGGTAGGCATTTCCCTGGCACTGTTTTTTGCGCCGATGTTGTTTGTCGGTGTACCGGCCGGTGTACTCGCCGATCGCTTCGACCGTCGCTCTGTACTCATCTGGGCCGAGGTCGCGCTGCTCGTCGCACTGGGTGTATTTGCCATCATGCTGACGCGCGACGCAGTACAGTTGCCGGCAGCACTGGCAATGAGCGTGTTGTCCGGCATTTTGCGCTCGATCCACCATCCGGCACGATTGAGCTATACCGGCGCGATTGCCGGCAACGCACGCATGGTGACTGCACTCGGTGTGCTGGGTATCGTCGGCCGCGCAGGACAACTGATCGGCGCACTATTGGCCGGAGTTGTCAGCGAACGCTATAACCCGGGTACCGCTTACTCGCTGCTGGCGGTGGGACATCTAATCGCGCTGTGGTGTTTTTTCAACCTCGACAGTAACACGGGCGAAAAAGGTTCCACAGACACTGGTGTATGGAACTCCATCATTGACTACGTGCGCGTGTTGCGCAGTAATTCGACGTTGTTGTTGGTGATCGGTTTCGTATCACTGATTGAAGTGTTCGGTTTTTCATTTGCCACTGCGCTTCCACAGATTGCCGTTGATCGACTGGAGATGGATGCACAGGGTCTGGGACTGATGCATGCCGCGCGCTCGGCCGGCGGTCTTGTGGGTGCTGTGATGCTCAGCCTCTGGACCGTGGCATTGCCGGGCCGATTGTATCTGTTGGTGATCGTCGGTTTTGGACTGGCGGTGCTCGCCCTGGCGATCGCCCCGCAACTGCACACTGTACTGCTTGCGATTGCGCTGGTTGCGATTTGTGCCAGCGCCTCGGACATCCTGTCACAAAGTATGTTGCAACTTTCTGTGCCCGATGCCTTGCGTGGCCGTGCGATGGGCGCATGGGTGGTGGCACTGGGCATGGGCCCATTGGGTCACCTGGAACTTGGACTGCTGATCAGCCTGACCGGAACCGGTCTGGCATTAGGTTTCAACGGTGTTTTATTGCTGGTGATTGGCATTGCCACGCTGTTGCGTGGCAATGCCATCACCGCGATCAAGGCGTAAGACTAAAGCCCGCTGCTACAAGTTAACGTTGTAGTCCGGCAGTTCTTCCACCGGCGGCAGGGGTCGCGACTTGCCGTGCTCGTCTACCGCCACAAATGTGAAAGTCGCCTCGGTGACTTTTTCGCGCACGCCAATCTGGCCTCGCCTGACCCAGGCCTCGATCATGATATCCATCGACGAACGACCGGTTCGGGTAATCTCGGTATAGACGCCAAGAATGTCACCCACCTTTACCGGGCGAATGAAACTCATGCCATCAATCGAGGCGGTCACCACCCTGCCCTGTGCGCGCTGACTGGCTGCGATTCCGGCTGCGATATCCATCTGCGACAACACCCAGCCGCCGAAAATATCGCCGGACGGATTGGTGTCTGCCGGCATGGCAACGGTACGCGTGGTGGCCTTGCGATTGTCGAGATCGCTTTGCTCTGTAGTGTTTTTATCGTTCATCAGTCGCTGTCAGGTTGGTCTGTGCCAGTGCGGTAATCATGGCGTTGCGGGTGTCGAGCAATGCATCGAGATCCGCCTGCAATTTACTGCCGGTATCATGGGGTTGTCTGGGCGTTTTCAAAACCAGCAGACCACCGGTCGATTCCAGCGACACTGCATCGATACCATCCAGAAACTGTCGGACACCGGGCGTAAACGCCGTAATCAGTTGCGCATGATCATCAGCCAGAACGTGAATCTTATTGGCAAAGAGTTCGTCATCGGGAAAGATGACGTTGCCGGCATTCAACAGATACTCCATCGCATCACGCGCCCTGACAGGCCTTGCACAAAATACGGGCAAATGTTCTTTACAGTGCAGCAGTGAGACTGTCCAGGCGTGATGTTCCTTGCGCCGCCGCGAATGATTAAAAATTGACGATCCGGTGGATTTGAGCGACGCGGCAGACTGTTCTACCCGTGTACCCCGATACGTACCCGCATAGACCGGGCCCAAATCAAGATTTTGCAATAATCGCGATTGGGCATGCGCCGCTAGAGGCTTAACTGGCTGTCTGGTCAGCGCAACTTTTTTATAAAACTGGCGCACCAGATAAGGCGCACCGAAGCTTCGCCACAGCGTATAGAACAACAGTGCTGCGAACAGCGCTACCCAGAAGAGCACAGCATACTGCTCGAACATACAGCCTCGGCCCGGCCAAACTGGCAAGGCTACAATGCGCGATATACCGATGCAAGATGAATCGGCATCCCGTTTTAGTGCCAACACTCATCCGTTGTCACCCAGGCCGTTGCGCAAGATTTTGAATAGTGCCAGACCTTGTGTTATGTTCACGTCATGACGTTTAAGTCCCGGCCCGAATATGGGACATGGGATTTACGACAAACCATCGCGACACCTCCGTTTGCCACCAGGTAAGATTCATGTCCAGGGTCCTGATCGTCGATCTGAATAACTTTGCACGCTACCCGACGCTTGCCATCGCCTACCTCGTCACCCCCCTGCGTGCAGCGGGATTCACCGTCGATGTGTTATCGCCGCTAAACATCGGCGCACCACCAGCCACCCACGAAAAAGCCGAGAACTGGCAGGAACACCTACTGCGGCGAATCAATCACGCCACCCATCCGATGATGCAATCGTTGCATGAGCACCTGCGACGCGCGCATGAACGCTGGCAGGCGCGTCCTCACAAGCCGACACTGCAGGCATTTGAACAACAGATAAAGGCAACCAGGCCCGACATTATTCTGCTCTCGGCCTATCTGAACCACTATCCCGCGGTACGCGAGATCGCAGCGCGCGCGCAATCACTTGATATTCCGGTATTGCTGGGCGGTCCGGCATTTACCAGTCAGCAAACAATCGATGAGTGGATCGGGCTCCACGGTATCAGCGCGATTTTTGCCGGCGAGGCAGACACCGCGATCTGCGACCTGATTAACGACACAATCAACGGCAAAACAGACCGCGCCCCCCCTGGCCTTTTTGTGCGCTCGGCAAACAACACGGCAAGCGGCAGTATCGCGCCTGCGCTGCAAAATCTCGACGCATTGCCAATCCCGGATTTCAGCGACTTTCCCTGGCAGGCCTACCCGCACCGGATAATTCCAATCCTGACTGGTCGTGGATGTGGCTGGGGGGTTTGTACCTTTTGTAGTGACGTGATAACCGCCAATGGTCGGGGATTTCGCTCGCGATCGCTCGACAATGTGCTGGCTGAAATGCAGCACCAGATCGAACGCTACAACACCCGTGATTTCATTTTTCTGGATCTGAAGCTCAATTCAGATCTAACTGTCTGGTACGGGCTGATCGAGAATTTCCAGCGCATTGCACCCGGTGGACGCTGGATCGCTACCGTGCACGTCGATGGCAAAGGCGAGAATGGCCTTGACTACGATACCTTAAAGCGCGCGGCAGACTCGGGTCTCACCCGCATAAGCTTTGGCATGGAGACCGCAAGCCCGTCGCTGATCAAACGCATGGCCAAGGGTACGCGCGTCGATCGCAATCAGCAGTTTATCGAAGACGCCTGGCGTGCGGGCCTGAGTGTTCGCTGCTCAATGATGCTGGGTTATCCCGGTGAAACCAAAGACGATCTGGTGCTGACACGTGATTTTCTGGATCACAATCGGGACGCCTTCGACCGCATCCGCCCGGCGCGTTTCAAGGCGATACCTGGCACACCGTTCGAGACGCATTTCAACAAACCGTCCACCGACGTGCCGGGCGTGGCCACCATTGCTTGGGATCACCGCTATGCACGTGCTGCCTACAAGTACACCACCGCCGCAGAAACCGGCTATCGCAAAGTAAAAGGTGAAATTCTGCAGATTATCCACCAGATCAATCGCAAGCCGCTGCGCGATGGCGCTGTGCAGTTTGATGGATTGATGTAGCGAGCTTGCGCATTCACGGTTGCTGTCACAGTAGTTAGAATGGCCGATTGTGCTACCGTCTTTTTCTTTTGTGACCCGCTGTACCGGTTTTTTGCTATTTGGGTATCGAGTGTGAGTGGTTTGTGGCAAGAGGCCCCGGGCCCCTGAATAAATATGAGTGGGATCTTTTGCACGGCAGCGTTCGCCATGCTGCTGATACTCATTCGTGCAGCATAGCTGCCCTCCCACAAAAAACGTGACACGGGGCGGGGATTGCCCGATGATGGCGGCCGCTGTTGCTCGGCCCGGTCAATGTTTTGCCTGCCTGCGCTACTAAGCTTTCAATGTCACCCGTACCCCGGCCCTGGCTCTCTACTTGAGTACCTGCTTGAACACCACTCCAATCAACAATCTGCGCGGCATCGCCTGCCTGGTGTCGGCAGGGCTCTTTCTGGTCAGCACCGATGCCATCACCAAATGGCTGGTGCCACATTACCCACCCGGGCAGATACTGTTCATCCAGGGCAGCCTGATCTCAATCATCGCCGTCGTTTGCATGCGCGTCAGGGGCGAGTCACCGCTGACAGCACCGGACTGGCGTCCACATCTGTATCGCGGCGGGCTCTATGTAATAGGCGCATTTGCGTTTCTGGTTACGCTGCGCTATCTGCCGTTTGCCGAGGTAATAGCGATCGCCTTTGCCGGGCCCATGTTCATGACACTGCTGGGTAAGTTCTATCTGCACGAATCTGTCGGCTGGCATCGTCTGGGCGCAGTGCTGGTGGGCTTTGTGGGTGTGCTGTTTGTCATTCAACCCACCGGAGACGCACTACACTGGGCCGTGGTGCTGCCACTGATCGTGGCCATCTCTGATGCGATACGCGATCTCGTGACCCGACAGATGGCCACCGGTGAATCGAACTTGCGTATTGTGTTCTCTACTGCTGCCATTTTGGCACTGGGCGGGCTGCTGACGATTGTGGCTGGCTGGAATACGCTGCGCCCGGAAGATATCCTGTGGTTCGCCACCAGTTCCTTCACATTCGTTATCGCCCACTTCCTGATGGTTGAGGCGTATCGCTATGGCCAGCTCGCAGCAGTCGCACCGTTTCGCTACATCCAGATTATCTGGGCCATACTGGCCGGCTGGCTGATCTGGGGTGAAATGCCACCGACAGTGGTGTTTACCGGTATTGGTATTATTTGCGCATCGGGAGTTTATATTGCCTGGCGCGAGGCGTTGGCTCGTCATAACGCGTAGGTATTGATGCGGTGCGTGGTTTAGCTCTGCGAATTAATCCAGTGTACATGGCATAGATTAACTTGTGCGATTCGCACCGCTCATCGGCACCCTACGGCTCGTTTGACGTTTTGGCCTCGTACATGGCAACTGGGTGACTGGCAGCAGTATTGTACTGCTGGGCCCGTCGTTTGAGATTCCGGTATTACAGATGGATTTTGTAGCGGTCGCGAATCTTATGATCTGTCTCGCCATCAACATAGACTGGCCGGTGCTGCTGTAGTATTTCTCGTACCTTCACGTTCGCCCGCTGCCACATATCTTTGGCCCCTTCCTCCTGCCAGACGGCCGGTGCCTGCCGGTCGGTCAGTGCGCTGGGCCAGAAGTAGTCACGCTGCATCGCATCGATGGTGTGTTGCCCGCCGAGGAAATGCCCCTCGCCATAGACGGATTCTTCGATAGCGGCAAAACCCAGCGTCTCTTCATTAACTTCGATTCCGCGCAGCACGCGATAGACCTGTGAGAGCATTTCATCGTCAATCAGCAGGGCCTCGAACGAGGCGCCGAGCAGGCTTGCCATCATGCCGGAAGACTCGTACACCATATTGCAGCCGGCAAGCCCCACCCCCAGTGACGACATGGCTTTCTCAAGCCCCATTTGTGCATCGACGGCTTTGCTGTCACTCATCGAGCTGGCGGCACCGGAAGGCAAGCCGAGCCAGTTGGACAATTGCGCCGAGGCCGCGTTCAGCAACGTGATTTCACCGCCACTGCCACAAAAGGAGCCAGAGCGAAGATCGATCACAAACGGCCAATTGGAGAAGATCATCGGATAGCCAGGCGCGAACAGATTGACCATCATCAATGCCGCCAACGTCTCTGCCAACGTGGAGGCGAGCATGCCGGCAATCGTGGCAGGTGCGGTGGCGCCCGACTGCGCGGCGATGATGTTGTTCAATGGCACGCCGCGCTCGATGCAGGCCAACGCCACGTCGAAGGCATCCTCGCCGTAGCGCAGCGGAGATA
>CAZYDV010000132.1:0-15435 GCA_964646405.1 uncultured Granulosicoccaceae bacterium
ACACGCTGGTCGAGACCGTCGAGGATATTCTTGAGCAACTGGCGCCCATTCTGCCGCGCAAGCTGAGTTTGCCAGAGGAAACGGTCGACGAAGACGATTCACCACTACCCGATGAACTGGCCAGTCTGCTGTCGGTTTTCGAATTTGAACCGTTGACGCTGGACCAGTTAGTCGAGCAAACTGGAATTGATATAGCAACAATAACCGAGCAAATAACCGAACTGGAACTCGGCGGCAGGATTGAATCCAGCGCGACAGGCGCGTACATTCGCACTAGATAGCGGTTCACCACAGCCAACCGAGGAGCAGTCTCGGGCCCGTTGACGTAAAAATAAATGCACACAAGCCGCCTGACAGTGCTAAAAGTAGATTTCGCAATCCATCACAAATTTCACAGATCGTACGGTTTATGAGCAAAAGCCTGATTGTTGTCGAGTCTCCGGCAAAAGGTAAAACAATCAAGAAATACCTGGGCAAGGACTATGAAGTCCTCGCCTCATACGGGCACGTGCGCGATCTGGTACCCAAAGAGGGAGCGGTCAACCCATCCTCGGACTTCGCGATGAAGTACGAGCTGATCGAACGCAACGAAAAACACGTCGACGCTATTATCAAGGCGCTGAAAAAGGCGGATCAGCTATTGCTCGCAACTGACCCGGATCGCGAAGGTGAGGCGATATCCTGGCACTTGGTGGAGCTGCTGCAAGACAAAGGCGTACTCGTAGACAAAGACGTCAAGCGCGTGGTTTTCCACGAGATAACCAAGGCCGCTGTGCAGGATGCAGTCGCCAATCCTCGCGAACTCTCTTACGATCTGGTCAACGCACAGCAGGCGCGCCGGGCGCTGGATTATCTGGTCGGCTTCAATCTGTCGCCGCTGCTTTGGAAGAAAATCCGCCGCGGACTGTCTGCCGGCCGCGTGCAAAGCCCGGCGCTGAGACTGATTGTCGAGCGCGAGGATGAAATCCGTAAATTCGTGCCAGAGGAATACTGGACGGTCACAACCAATCTGCACAAGGACGAGCAACCCTTCGGGGCGCGCCTGCACACGCTGGACAATGAGCGGGTCAAGCAATTCACGATCACCAATACCGACCAGGCAGATGAAGTCAAAGCGCGCCTGATGAAAGCGGCCAACGGGACGCTTTTGGTATCGAACGTCGAGAAAAAGCAGCGCAAGCGCAATCCGGTTGCCCCGTTCACGACCTCGACCCTGCAACAGGAAGGCGTGCGTAAACTCGGGTTCTCAGCGCAGCGCACCATGCGTACCGCGCAGCAACTCTACGAGGGTATCGATATCGGTGGTGAGGGCGCGGTGGGCCTGATTACCTATATGCGTACCGACTCGGTGACCCTGTCACAGGATGCGCTGGACGACATCCGACAACACATATTGCAGCGCTACGGCGACAACTACCTGCCCGAGAAGCCGCACCTCTACAAGAACAAATCAAAGAATGCGCAGGAGGCCCACGAAGCGGTCAGAATTACCGGCGCAGACCGCACCCCGGACAGCCTCAAGTCATCCCTGTCGGCCGACCAGATGAAGCTCTACAGCCTGATCTGGAAACGCACAATTGCCTGTCAGATGATTCACGCAACGATGGACCAGGTCAGTGTCGATCTGGCGTGTGGCGAGGCACACAGCTTTCGCGCCAGCGGATCGACGGTTAAATTCCCCGGCTTTCTGGCAGTCTATGAAGAGGATGTCGACGACAGCAAGGACGACAAAGAAAAAGAAAAGCGCCTGCCCAACCTGGAAAAAGGCGAAAAGCTGACACTGGCCGACATCGACCTGGGTCAGCACTTCACCGAGCCACCGCCGCGCTTCACAGAGGCCACGCTTGTCAAGGCGCTTGAGGAATTTGGCATCGGCCGGCCATCAACCTACGCCAGTATTATCTCGACGCTGCAGAATCGGGAGTACGTGGAGATGGACGCACGCCGCTTCTCGCCCACTGATGTCGGCAGTGTCGTGAATCGATTTCTATCCAAACATTTCACGCAATACGTCGACTACGATTTTACTGCCAATCTCGAAGATGAGCTCGATGCCGTATCGCGAGGAGAGAAAGAATGGGTGCCGCTGATGCACGAATTCTGGAATCCCTTCGAAGCGCAGCTAAAAGACAAAGAAGAGAACGTTACCCGCGACGAGGCAATTCAAGCACGTGAACTGGGCACTGATCCGGCCAGCGGCAAACCGGTGTCGACGCGAATTGGCCGCTTTGGTCCGATGGTTCAGATCGGTACGCGCGATGACGAGGAAAAGCCTAAGTTCGCGGGGTTACGGCCCGGTCAGAAAATGGACACGATCACGCTGGAGGAAGCCCTCGAGCTGTTCAAGTTGCCGCGCAAGCTGGGCGAATCGCCCGAAGGGGAAAAGATATCCGCGAGCATCGGCCCGTTTGGTCCATACATTCGATACGACAGCAAATACGCGTCGCTCAAGGAAGACGACCCGCACACTATCACGCTGGAGCGTGCGCTCGAAGTGGTGGCAGCCAAAAAGCAGGCCGACCTGGATCGCATTGTAAAAATCTACGATGAAGACCCCGAAATACAAGTTCTCAATGGCCGCTGGGGCGCCTACCTGACCAATGGATCCAAAAACGCCAAGCTGACTAAAGAGCAAAAGGAAAAGCCAACCGAGATCGATTTCGAGACCGCCAAGCGGTTACTCGATGAGGCGCCGGAGCGGCGCGGTCGGGGCAAGAAGAAGGCGGCCGCGAAAAAGGCAGCGGCAAAGAAAACTTCAGCCAAGAAAGCCACTTCCAAAAAGAAAGCGTCGTCAAAGAAAAAAGCGGCTTCAAAAAAGAAAGCGTCCGCAAAGAAAACGGCAAGCAAGAAAGTCGCGGCAAAAAAGTCTTCTGACGACACTGCGCCGAGCTCGACCAGCGCCACTTGAACGTCGAGATCGACGCCGCTGCGACGATCATTAAACGCGGCGGCGTGGTGGCCTATCCCACCGAAGGGGTGTACGGACTGGGCTGTGATCCGCTCAATGCGGATGCCGTACAGCGGCTGATTGACATCAAGGGTCGAGCTGCGGACAAGGGCTTGATTCTGATCGCAGCTGCGCAAAGCCAGATCGACCCGTTCCTGCTTCCGGTATCCAGCGAAATACAAACCCGTTTGACGCGTGACTGGCCCGGGCCGATCACGTGGATTATGCCGTGCAATAACGAGATTCCGGCACTCGTGCGAGGCGGACGCCAAACGCTTGCCGTGCGGGTTACCGATCACCCGGTGGCGTCACAGTTGTGCACAGCTTGCGGGCACACGTTGGTGTCGACGTCGGCCAATCACAGCGGTGAACCACCGTGTATGGACGCTGCATCGGTCGATACAACGCTGGGTGAACTGATCGATGCGGTGATCGACGCACCACTGGGCGGACTCAACGCTCCGACGCCGATTTTCGATGCCACCACCGGCAAACAACTGCGCTGAATGATGACACTCACGAGCGAATCAGAGTCGGTAAAGTCCTATTTGCTGCAACTCCAGGCCGACATCACACACGCTATTGTCGAGCTGGATCCAGACGCTGAACTGACCGAGGATGTCTGGACGCGTGAACTGGGAGGTGGCGGTCGCAGCCGAGTGCTGAGCGGACCGCTCTTCGAGCGAGCCGGCATCAACTTTTCGCACGTCCACGGCGAATCACTGCCGCCATCGGCCAGCGCCGGACGCGAAAACATCGCCGGACGAAGTTTCGAGGCGATGGGTGTATCGCTGGTCATTCACCCGACCAACCCGCACATTCCGACAACCCATTGCAATGTGCGCTTTTTCAGTGCCGACAAACCGGGGGAAGATTCGGTCTGGTGGTTTGGTGGTGGCTATGATCTGACGCCCTACTACGGCTACCAGGAAGACTGCCGACACTGGCACCAAACCGCAAAGGATGCCTGCGACCCGTTTGGCGCCGGACACTACGACAAATTCAAAGCCTGGTGTGACGAGTACTTTTATCTCAAGCACCGCAACGAACCCAGAGGCATCGGTGGCGTTTTTTTCGATGACTACAACGAAGCTGGCTTCGATCAGAGCTTTGCGTTCATGCAAAGCATTGGCGATAGTTTCACCACCGCCTATTGTCCTATTGTGGAAAAGCGGCGCGACACTGAATATACCGATGCACAACGGCAATTTCAGCTCTACCGTCGCGGCCGCTATGTAGAGTTCAACCTGGTTTATGATCGAGGGACGCTGTTCGGTCTGCAATCGGGCGGGCGCATCGAGTCTATTTTGATGTCGATGCCGCCGATGGTGCGGTGGGACTACAATTGGGCACCAGAACCTGACACGCTCGAATCCAGGTTATACAGCGATTTTTTGCAAGATCGCAACTGGCTGGAATAACCCGCTAGTGGGCGGCCTGAGAAATAGAGTGACAAAATTTTCACGGCAAGAGCCGTCAGAGCAAGGCGGAAAAGTGCAGGCATCCGGAGGTCATACGTCGTACTTTTCCAACGCAGCAATGGCGGCTATGGCACAGGAAAATGTTGCTTTTTTTGGGTGGGGGGGATGCACTAGGTCTGTCCAGCAACAAAAAGTAAAAAACCCAGGTTGTACCAGCTATGCAGCACCACGCCAGGTAACACCCGATCAAAGCGCTCACGAAAATAGCCAAACACCAGAGAGGGCAAGAAGGTGGCGAGTGCCCAGAAAACCGGCTGATAAATCAGGTGCGCCGCGGCAAACAACAGGCTGGTGACGACATTGGCTAGACTTAAACCAAATACAGAGTCCAGCCTGGCGGTGCGGCTCAGAATCCAGGTCTGTACCGTACCGCGAAAGGCAAATTCTTCAAGCAGCGGGTAGAGGACAACAACCTTGAAGAACACCAGTGCAACTGGCCAGCTGGGCGTGGTGATATCGCCAAGGCCTATCCACGCCACGGGCCCGAACGACATCGCCAACCAAAATCGCCCATCCTTAAGGCAACCGAGCCACGGCGTCTGGGCGGCGCTTTCTTCTGCGCTCACGCGCTTCTAGACGCTCGGGCTTAAAAGCAGCGAAGGACTGCCGGACTGATTGACCGCGCGTATCGTGACTTGCGCGCTTACTGCATTTCCTGGATGACGATTTGATCGCCTGAACCATTCACATGACCCAGCGCGTAACCCTGCAATCGATCCAGAGCGATGCCCTGTCGCGCCAGATAGGTGACGACGGACTTCGCGCGCATTCGAGCTTTGTCTTTCAGTTCCCATGGCTTTCCGGCATTGCTGGTGTAAGACATGATGGCAAGCCGCGTATCGGGCTTCGCGCGCAGGGCTTGTGCGAGGGTGTCAAGCGAGGTGCGCGCTCTTTGGGTGAGTTTGTCACTACCGCCGTAGAAACGCACGTTCTTCAAATGACCATTCAGACCAGGTGAAAGTTCGCCCTGTGTCGCCGCCGAATCTGCTGCAGCCATGGCTGCGCCAAAGGCGGGTTCCTCCGATTTGGGGGCGACGATTTCCTCGCGACTAATCACCTGCAGCGGCTCACCGACATTGCCCTCATTGTAGCGGGCCAATGGCACTTCATCGAAACCCGGGGTATCAACACCCAGCAACGTGGCGTCGACCACAGACTTGGAGACTGCCTGAATCTCCATTGCCGCAGGTTCAGTGTTCGAGGCCGTCGATGCGTTGAGATTTTCCTGCAACGCCTGTTCGGGGGATCGGATGGTGAAACCGTTTCTAACGGCCAGTTTTCCCTCGATCATCGAGTAGGCATCGCGCATGTAGGTGTCGACCTCTTCCTGGCTTGTGGCCATGGCGGTCAGCGTGACATCATCATCGGAGATTGTGATCGAAAACTCGCTCAGTATCGCCATGGTCTGCAGAACGGAAAGCACCTGATCGATCCAGTGGCTGGGCCGCGTCTGAGCATCGACTGCCAGGCCGCTGGAGATGATCTGCCCACCGAAAAGCTCTGCCGCACGATCAGTGAAGGCCAGTTTTTCCTCTTCTGTTGCCAGTGAGCCCGATATCGTCACTTCTTCTGGTGAGCGGACGATGGTCAGGGCTGCCGGTGCTCTGGGCCCGGCTGTCTGATCGTAGGCCACCACACTGGACGGTGGAGGGAGATCGACGACACCACTGGCACATCCACCAACGGCGACAGTACAGGCGGTCAGTGTCAGGCAGAAAAGGTTGGCGTGTTTCATTGACTGCAAAACCCGGTTAAACGCAAAATTGTGGGCTTTTGCGCCAGAGTTTTGACCCTCTGACTTCACCCTCACTCGTCCGTATAGGTTTAGCTCAACTGGGAAATTTCGCTGATTTTTTTTGTACTTGCCGCCAGGTTTCGCCAAGTAGATCAAGGCGTGTGTCGCTACACGCCCGATGCCTGGTATGACGCGTTAGAGCGGTGCCTGAGCAAACCTTGTTTGCATTTCACTGCATAAGCCATCGTGCAACGTCTTTGGCAAAGTATGTCAGGACACCATCGGCACCCGCCCGCTTGAAGCCATAGAGACTCTCAAGAACGACTTCTTTTTCCTCCAGCCAACCGTTTGCTGATGCGGCTTTGAGCATCGCGTATTCACCACTGACCTGATAGGCGAACACGGGCACTTCGAATTCACGCTTAACGCGAGTGACGATATCCAGATAAGGCATGCCGGGCTTGACCATGACCATGTCTGCCCCCTCCTCCAGGTCTAGCGCTATTTCGCGCATCGCCTCGTCGGAGTTGGCCGGGTCCATCTGATAGCTATATTTGTTGCCACCGCCGAGCGTACCGGCGGAGCCGACCGCATCGCGAAACGGACCGTAGAAAGATGACGCATATTTGGCCGAGTAGGCGAGAATCCGGGTGTGGATGTGTCCGGCTGATTCCAGCGCTTCACGCACCGCGCCAATTCGGCCATCCATCATGTCTGACGGTGCGACGATATCGGCACCGGCATCGGCGTGAGACAGTGCCTGGCGCACGAGTACTTCGACGGTTTCATCGTTGACGATGTAGCCGCTGTCGTCCATCAGACCATCCTGGCCGTGCGAGGTGTAGGGATCGAGGGCGACATCCGTCATCACCCCGAGTTCAGGATACGCCGCTTTAAGCTCAGCCACCGCGCGTTGCGCCAGGCCATCGGGATCGTAGGCCTGTTCGGCCTTCTCGGTCTTGACGTCGTCTGGCGTGACCGGAAACAGCGCGACACAGGGAATACCCAGCTCAACCAGTTCTGCCGCCTCTCGCAACAGATTGTCTATTGAGACGCGCTCAATGCCGGGCATGCTCTCGACCGCTTGCCGAGTATTGCTGCCTTCAATGACAAACATCGGATAAATCAAATCATTGGTGGTCAGAACCGATTCGCGCATCAGACGCCGGCTGAAATCATCCTTGCGCATCCGACGCATGCGAATGCGCGGATAGCTACTGTTTTTCACTGGTATACATCCCTCGCAGGTTATAATTTGCGCAATAGCGGCCAGCCCGACGAACTCGTTTGTCGTGGCTCAACGCCCATGATCGACGCCAATCTACAACATGACTGAACACTA
Source organism: uncultured Granulosicoccaceae bacterium (assembly GCA_964646405.1). Classification (GTDB taxonomy): domain Bacteria; phylum Pseudomonadota; class Gammaproteobacteria; order Granulosicoccales; family Granulosicoccaceae; genus CAKZSB01. The sequence continues at coordinate 7,506 of CAZYDV010000132.1, forward strand.
CGCCGTCTTCGGCAACCCGATCGCTCATAGCAGATCACCCGAAATACATCAGCACTTCGCTCGACAGTTTAGTCGAAATATCGAGTACAAAAAAATTCTCGCAAGCGATGCAGATTTTGCGGATCAAATGCGGGCATTCTTTGACCAGGGCGGCAAGGGCTGCAACGTCACCGTGCCGTTCAAGGAAATAGGTTGCAGGCTCTGCCAGGTATTGACACCGGCAGCCGAAAGGGCCAGCGCCGTGAATACTGTGTTCCTCGATAATCACGGTCAGCTATGTGGACATAACACTGATGGTGCAGGGCTGCTCAAAGATCTGGTGGCAAACCATCGGCAAACCATCAAAGACAAGAGCGTGCTCATACTGGGAGCTGGTGGGGCGACGAGAGGAATTCTGGAACCACTGATCCAACAGAGCCCCGCGCGCCTGGCACTGGTCAACCGAACGCCAGACAAAGCGCGTGCGCTCGCCGATCAGTTCAGCGACCTCTACCCCATTGCCGTAAACGATAAAAACAATCTGCCGGAACAAGCCGTCGATCTGCTGATCAATGCGACGTCTGCAAGCCTCTCCGGCGACTTGCCAATCGATGAATCACGCATCGTGAGCGCAGAGACATTTTGCTACGATCTGGCCTACTCGGCCGAGCCGACCGCTTTCCTGCAATGGGCGAGTCGCCATGGTGCCAAAGGCGCGGTCGACGGTCTGGGCATGCTGGTCGAGCAAGCGGCAGTCGCCTTCGCCACCTGGACCGGACAACAGCCAGACACTCGAGCGCTCATTCAATCGATGGATGAGCATCTGCGCAACAGCACATCGGCGACAGCGACCTGACAGAGTGCGTTTTGTAATATTCGGCTACACAGGTACACAGGTACACCGCATCGGCCGCCGGCCGGGAAACAGGGTCAGGTCAGTGTCTGAAGTGCCTAACCGACGTAAACGCCATGGCGATACCGTGCTCGTCTGCGGCAGCTATCACCTCGTCATCACGCATTGATCCACCGGGTTGGATAATCGCCGATACGCCGCTTTGCGCCGCCTGATCGATCGAGTCGCGAAACGGAAAAAAAGCGTCCGACGCCATCACCGCCCCGGCAATTTCCAGCTCGGCTTCCTGCGCTTTTAAAATGGCAATGCGCGCCGAATAAACCCGGCTCATCTGCCCTGCACCGATGCCAACGGTCGCCCGATCTGTGCAATACACAATCGCATTCGATTTAACATACTTAACCACCTTCCAGGCAAACAGCAAATCATCCATTTGCGCTGCATTGACACCCTTTTTAGTCACGATCGCCAAATCATCCGGACCAACCACCGCAGCATCGGCCTGTTGCACTAACAGGCCGCCTTCGACTCGTTTGTAGTCGTAGACATGTGCCTGGGGAATCGAATTTTCCGGGTAAGTCAACAACCGGACATTGGGTTTTTCAGACAACAGTGCCTGTGCGCCATCCTCTACTGACGGTGCCAGTATCACTTCGACAAATTGCCTGGCGACGATTTCAGCGAGCGTGTTTTTGTCAAGCATTCGATTGAATGCGATGATGCCGCCAAACGCAGAAACCGGATCGCATACGAAGGCCCGCTCATAGGCGGCGAGCGATGTATCAGCCACCGCAACACCGCAGGGATTAGCGTGTTTTACGATGACACAGGCGGGTTTGTCAAACTGCAGCACGCAAGCCAGCGCTGCATCTGAATCCGCAATATTGTTAAACGACAACGCCTTGCCATGTAGCTGACTGGCGTTGGCAAGGCCAGGTCCATCCTGAGAAGCACTACGGTAAAACACGGCACTCTGGTGCGGATTCTCCCCGTAACGTAAATCCTGCACCTTGGTGTAGGCAAGCGTCAGTTCGTCCGGGTAGGTGTATTGTGCTTCCTGCTGACCAAGATACTGTGCAATTGCACTGTCATAGGCCGCCGTATGCGCAAAGGCTTTGCGAGCGAGCTGCTGACGATACGCGGCATCGAGCGATTGCCTCTGCTTCAATTGGCTCAAAGTTTCAGTGTAATCGTTGCTGTCGGTTATCACAGCGACGTCAGCGTGATTCTTGGCAGCAGCCCTTATCATTGCCGGACCACCTATATCGATGTTTTCGATTGCATCGACAAAACTGACATCCGGCTTTGCGATCGTCTCACGAAACGGATAGAGGTTTACGACCACCAGATCAATGGGGTCAATGTCGTGCTCCTGCATCACAGACAAATCCACATCTCGTCGCCCAAGAATCGCGCCGTGGATCTTCGGATGCAAGGTCTTAACCCGCCCGCCCATGATCTCCGGAAAGCCGGTAACATCTGCCACCTGGGTTACCGCGATATCTTCTGCTGCGAGTAACCGGGCAGTACCACCGGTGGATAAAATTTTCACGCCGAGTTTTTGCAACTCGCGGGCAAAATCGACAATACCGTTCTTATCAGAAACGCTGATCAACGCGGTTGTTACAGAGGTGGGATTCACGTGGGCCTCGGTCAGCCGCACAATCACGACGGCTGGTGGGTTGGAACCGGCTATGCGCCAGCGCAATAATGATCGGAAGTTTGACTTGATCGCCTTCGGCGTTTCCGCTGTTCTGCAAGCCAAAGTTGCAGTACGGGAATATCAGGCGAGATTATACTGCAACAATTTTTTGCGCAGAGTGCCACGATTGATTCCCAGACAAGTCGCGGCGCGGCTCTGGTTACCAGCGCAGTGTTCCATCACCACCCTGAACAGGGCCTCCTCCACCTGACCTATGACCAGGTCGTGAAGGTTGGCTGGTTGCTGACCATTTAATATCCGGAAATACTGTCGGAGTTCTTTTTCCACTTTTTCCTGCAGTGGAGAGCAGGACAACTCGCTCACGATGCCACAGCCAATGGTTTGTGAAAAAATTCATCGACGTGAGCCAGTTGTTCGTCGGCACTTTCAACGCGGTAGACGGCTTGTCGGAACTCTCCTGCTCCGGGTTTACCTTTGCAGTACCAGGCGATGTGTTTGCGCGCCACTCTGACCCCACTATATTCGCCGTACAAGTCATAGAGATTGCGCAAGTGCCATTTCAATACATCTGCCTTTTCTGTATCTGTGGGAGAAGCCAGACGTTCACCGGTTCGCAAGTAGTGCTTAACTTCGCGGAATATCCATGGATTTCCCTGTGCGGCACGCCCGATCATGATGCCATCAGCACCTGTGTGTTCGAACACTCGCATCGCAGAGTCGGGGCAGTCGATATCGCCATTGGCAAGTACAGGTATTGATACACTATGTTTAATCTGTGCGATCGTGTCATATTCCGCGTCCCCAAGAAATTTGTCTGCCCGCGTCCGTCCATGCACAGACAGCATGCTCACACCACAATCTTCAGCAATTCTGGCGATTGTCGGGCCATTGCGATTGTGTCTGTCAGGGCCCGTTCGAATTTTTAAAGTCACCGGAACCGACACGCCAGACACCACTGCCTGCAGGATTTTATACACCAATGGTTCATCGGATAAAAGTGCCGAACCCGCCAATTTATTGCACACTTTTTTTGCCGGGCACCCCATGTTGATGTCAATGACATCGGCCCCCATCTGTTCGTTCAGCCGAGCGGCATCTGCCAGCATTTGCGGTTCACCGCCGGCAATTTGCACAATGCGCGGTGCTGTCTCGCCCGCGTGATCCAGACGCCGTTGGGTCTTGCGGGTGGCAAACAGCGTGGTGTTGGCGCTGATCATTTCCGACACGGCGAGATCTGCTCCCAGCCGTCGACACAACACCCGGAACGGGCGATCAGTCACGCCAGCCATCGGCGCGAGTACCACGGGTCTGATCAGGTTGAGCTTTGCCAGTTGCATCAGTGCGTCAGCGACGAGCGCGCTGTGGGGATAGATGACTCGAACGCATACGAAAGCACCTGATGTTCAATGTAAACCAATTTCGAATGACTTCGCACTGGGTCCAGGATCCACAACTTCGAGATTGATTCGCACCGGCTCGCCTGGCACGAGCAGCTGATCATTGAACTCGGCCGACAGATAATCTTGCGACGTAAAATCCCGCTGCGCCACCGTGCGGCCATTTTCATCGGCCATGATGACTTGCAGCGACGGATAGGGTTGCGCAAAGTCCGCTGAATTCAGCAGGTCGACAGTAACGATTAATGCACCCTCTACGGTTGGATGGGTGTAAGTCGTCTTGTTGACTACTGTCAATTGATCTAGCGCCTGTCGCGCTGGCAACTGGCATCCGACGATGGTGCAAAAGACAGCACGGGCAGGCCGTGGAAGTGACGACTGTGCAATCCAGTCGCGATAGCCAATCGCCGCGACGACGATGCCAGTCAACAACAAACCAATCGACAGTACCCATGAGGCCCTGCGTGCGAACGAGGATCGGGATGCCTGCTCAGAATCTGCATCGGTTGCAATCGATACTTCGGCCGATGATGCTGGCATGTGCTCGACCTGTTTGCGTTCAAGCAAGTCATTGGCCAGCGCCGGGTAATCTTCCAGGTAGATCGCCGGCAGATCGTGTGCTGCTTCACGCGCCCTGGTGTTGTCTGCGACAGGCACCGTCGGTGCCGGCTCGAATTGCTGGAAGTGAGGATCCTCCCTGTCATCGTGAACGCGATTAACACGCTCAGTGTAGGGCACCTCGAGACCACCAAGCTCATCGATCAGCGGCGCGGGATCGCGCTGTTGCGTATCCGGCTCAGACGGCCACACCGACGCTGGTGATTGATCGTTGTCGATCTCGAGAGGGAGGGCGGCGGTGGCGGCCTCATGATCTTCGGCTGTGACCCACTCGGGAGGGTGTACAGGCTCGGCAACATCTTCGGCGAGTTGGTAGTACTCACCAGAGTATTCATCGACCAGGTTCAGTCGCGCGTCGAATACGTTTGCGCACTCTCCGCAGGCCACGGTAGCATCGTTCTCGCGAACCAGCCGTTCGTTAATCTGAAAGCAGGTTTCGCAGTGATTGCAGCGGGTCAGCATGGCACTCTTTCCAATCCGAATCGTCGTTCTGTGTGATGGGCGATTCAGCGAATGGCGCTGTATAACAACCAGTCATCGCGCAGAACAATCTCACTTTGCGAAAACCTCGCATCATAAACGGTTCTCAACTGTGTTGCCTGCTCACCTAGCACACCCGACAACGCCAGCAAGCCCCCCTGCTGCATCATGCCGGCGAAACGTTCCGCTCGTTCGAGCAGAGGAGTCAGCAGAATATTGGCCACGATAACATCGTAGTCCGATCCGCTATCTGCCTCACCCTCAATCACCGAGACGCGCTCGGCGACACCATTGCGCTGGGCGTTATCGAGGGTCGCGATGCAGGCCTGCGGGTCGATATCGAGTGCCGCAACCTCGCGCGCACCCAGCATTGCCGCCGCGATGGCAAGAATACCCGAACCACATCCGTAGTCGAGTACGCTTTTATCGTGCAGGTTTTGCCCGGCAAGCCATTGCAGGCAGAGCATAGTCGTGGCATGTGTGCCGGAGCCGAAGGCAAGCCCCGGATCAATAATCAGGTTTAACGCTGAAGGATCGGGCGGCTCGGCAAATGACGGCACAACCCATAGCTGCTCGTTGATTCGGGTCGGGGCGAAGTCTCGCATCCATACTCGTTCCCACTGCTGGTCCTGCAACGAGCTGACCTCAATCGAGTGCAGCTGTTGTCCGAGTGTCGATCCAAGCCTTGCCGACAACGGCTGCAAATCGACAGTCGTTTCAAACATGCCGGTGATTACGAGTTCGGGCCAGAGCGGTGTTTGACCCGGCTCAGGCTCCAGCAACGGCGTGTCGGCAGCGTCGGTCAGGCTGCAGGACAGCGCGCCATGAAACAACAGCAGATCCTCAGCTGTCTGCGCCGCCGGTTCGCTCACCGCCAGCCGCAATAGCTGATAGCCAGATGAGTCACCCATTGCCGTTGCGATCTGAAACGACGTTCAGGACAGACCCAGTTTCTTTTCGAGGTAGTGGATGTCGGTGCCGCCCTGGGCGAAATTTTCATCGTCGCAGATTTTGGCCAGCAGCGGAATGTTGGTCTTAATGCCTACAATGAATGCCTCGCTCAATGCCCCCTGCATACGTGCCAGCGCAGATGAACGATCATTGCCGTGGACGATCAGCTTGCCAATCATGGAGTCGTAATACGGCGGCACTTTGTACCCGTTGTAGATGTGCGAGTCGACACGCACCCCGAGCCCACCGGGCGCATGGAACTGTTCAACCAGTCCAGGGCTTGGCATGAACGTATCCGGGTCCTCGGCATTGATGCGGCATTCGAACGCATGGCCCTTGATCTGCACATCGTCCTGAGTCAAAGAGAGCCGGTTACCATTGGCGATACTGATCTGCTCTTTGACGATGTCGACCCCCGTAATCATCTCGGTGACCGGGTGCTCGACCTGAACTCGGGTGTTCATTTCTATAAAGTAGAATTCACCATTCTCGTATAGAAACTCAAATGTGCCGGCGCCCCGGTAACCCAGACGCTTACAGGCGGCGACACATCTGGCGCCGATTGCAGCGCGCTGTTCTTCGGTTATACCAGGAGCCGGGGCTTCCTCAACGACCTTTTGATGGCGACGCTGCATGGAACAATCGCGCTCGCCCAGGTGAATGGCATTGCCAAATTCATCGGCCAGCACCTGAAATTCGACGTGGCGAGGTTTCTCGAGAAACTTCTCCATGTAGACGATATCGTTGTTGAAAGCAGCAGCGGCTTCAGCCTGCGTCAGTGCGATTGATTCGATCAGCTCTTCGTTTTTGCGCACCACCCGCATACCACGACCGCCGCCGCCGCCCGCGGCCTTGATGATAATCGGATAGCCGATTTCATTGGCGAGCTCCAGATTGCGGCCAGGGTTGTCCTCCAGCGGGCCATTTGATCCCGGCACACAAGGCACGCCGGCGGCGCGCATCTCGCGAATGGCGCTGACTTTGTCACCCATCAGGCGAATCACTGAGGGCGACGGGCCGATAAATTTAAACCCACTGGTTTCGACGCGTTCAGCGAAATCGGCATTTTCGGACAGGAATCCGTAGCCGGGATGAATCGCGGTAACATCGGTGACCTCTGCGGCACTGATGATCGCCGGAATGTTCAGGTAACTGTCCTTCGACGCAGCGGGACCAATACAAACCGCTTCATCCGCCAGACGAACATGTTTCAGGTCGCGATCCGCGGTGGAGTAGACCGCCACGGTTCCAATGCCCATGTCGCGGCAGCTGCGCATGATTCGCAGCGCAATTTCGCCGCGATTGGCGATCAGCACCTTTTCCATAAGGATCAGTCTTCAACCACGATCAGTGGCTGACCAAACTCAACTGGCTGACCATCGTCAACCAATACCGCTTTCACGACTCCGGTCACTTCGGACTCTATCTGATTGAGAATCTTCATCGCCTCGATGATGCAGAGCGTGTCACCGTTCTTGACTCGCTGCCCGACACTCACAAAAGACGGGCTACCTGGCGAGGGCGAGGAGTAAAAGGTGCCAACCATTGGCGACTCGACCACGGTACCTTCGGCCAGCGCTTCGGATTTTTCTTCTGCCAGTTTTCCGATCGACGGCGATGGCGGCATCTGCAACGCCGTTTCCACAGGCGCCGGTGGTGCCATTGCCGGCGCTGGTGCCACTGCGGCTACCGGCGCACTGTTGGCTCTGCTTATTCGAACGGACTCCTCCCCTTCTTTGATCTCTATTTCGGAGATCGCAGACTCCTCCAGAAGCTCAATCAGTTTCTTTACTTTTCTTATGTCCATGGATCGAGGTCAAATCAGAAGGGTTAGGAGGCCAGACGTGCGGGATCTCTCCCGACGCCCACGAGTGCAGCGCTTGTCGATGGGCACAATAGAAAGGCGCATCGCCTCCCACAGAACTGCCAAGCTTGGTTATCAGCAGAATTCACAGGATGGTCTGGAATCGGATTTAGAATATCTGCAGG
>CAZYDV010000133.1:0-15367 GCA_964646405.1 uncultured Granulosicoccaceae bacterium
CGCAGCATGTTGCCTCACCTGATCGAGTGTGTCGCAAAGGCGCACACCACCGCCACTGGCCGGCGCATGGCTAAAGTGCCCGGTCGCACGCGCGCCGGAGAGAATCTGTGCTTTGATGTACCAAGGACCACTACCACACAGCTCGGCCGCGGCCACCGCTTCATCGGCGCTGGATGCGATGCCACCGGGGGGGACTGCAACGCCATGCTCGCGCAATAGCAACTTGCCCTGGTATTCGTGCAGATTCATCCACCACCCCCACGCTTAGAGACTGATCAGTTGATCGTGAGTACTATTTTCCCAAAATGCTTTCCAGCTTCCATCATTCGGTGCGCATCGCTGACCTGCTCCACCGGCATCACATCGGACACCAATGGGGCGATGGCACCATTGGCGAAAAGCGGCATCACGTTGGCATCGAAATCGGCAATGATGCGGCTCTTCTCTTCGACCGGACGCGATCGCAACACCGACCCGATGATGCGCTGTCGCTTGACCATCATCAAGGCAAGATTTAATTCGGCGCTGGGCCCTCCCATGATACCGATGACCACCAGCCGCCCGCCCACGGCCAGGCTTTTCATGTTGTCCGCAAGGTAGGCGCCGCCGATGTGATCAAGAATGATATCGGCGCCCTTGCCGTCTGTCTCGCTTTTGACCACCGAGGCGAATTTGTCCTCGCGATAGTCGATCACGACGTCGGCCCCAAGTTCGCGAACCCTTGCCAGTTTGCCGCCGGAGGCCGTCACCAGCACTTTTGATGACGCGAACATCGCTTTACACAGTTGCAGTGCAGCGGTGTTAACGCCACCGCCACCGCCGTGCAGTAAAAAGGTATCACCATCGGCAGCCTCTGCCAGTACGATTGCGTTCAACCAGGCGGTGATATAAGTTTCACAGATACAGGCAGCCTGCTCGAAGTTCAGGTTATCCGGGATGCGCATCACGTGGCCGGCGTGGGCGGTGACATACTCGGCATAGCCGCCTCCACCGACCAGTGCAAATACTCTGTCACCTTTGTTCCACTGCGTGACACCATCGCCAACCGCCGCAATCGTCCCGGCGACTTCAAGCCCCAGAATATCTGAATCACCCGGTGGTGGCGGATAGTTACCCTGGCGCTGGATGATGTCCGGGCGGTTGACCGATGTGGCCACCACCTCGATCAGCACTTGTCCGGCGCCCGCCTGCGGCACATCGGCCTGACCGACGTACAGATGCTCGGCACCTCCAAACTCGTGCAGTTGTATCGCCTTCATTTGCATGGCTCGATCATTTAGGCCGCGCGCTCTACGCGTGCCGCGCAATACTTGAACTCGGGAATTTTGCCGAATGGATCGAGTGCTGGATTGGTCAGCGTATTGGCCGCGCCCTCGGCGTAGCAGAACGGCACAAATACCAGACCATCGGGCATGCTGTGGTCTTCGCGCGCGGTCAGTTCAATCGCGCCACGGCGCGTGACCACGCGAATCTTCTCGCCTGCCTCAAGGCTTAGTCGCGACAATTCGCCAGGTGACATCGTCGCGACCGCCGCCGGCTCGAGTTCGTCGAGCACGCGGGTGCGGCGCGTCATGGAACCGGTGTGCCAGTGTTCAAGCTGGCGACCGGTGGTCAACACCATCGGATACTCCGCATCGGGCTTCTCATCGGGCGGAATGTAAAACGCCGGCACCAGTTTGCCGCGGCCATCGGCGGTCGGAAACCCATCACCGAACACGATATCGTTGCCGGGCTTATCGGGTGCTTCGCACGGGTAAGTGACTGCACTCTCATCTGCCAGTCGATCCCAGCTGATGTTGTTCAGCGAGGGCATCAGGCTCGCCATTTCGTTGAACACATCGCTGACTTCACTGTAGTTCCAGGCAAGCCCGATACGCTTGGCGATCTCGCAGGTGATCCACCAGTCCTGACGTGCATCACCAGGTAGCTCCAGCGCCTTGCGGCCACGCTGCACCTGACGATTGGTATTGGTGACCGTGCCATCTTTCTCCGGCCAGGCGGAGGCCGGCAGGATCACATCGGCTAAAAACGCAGTCTCAGTGAGAAACAGATCCTGAACCACCAGATGGTCTAGCTTGGCCAGTGCATCACGGGCGTGTTGCACATCGGGATCAGACATCGCCGGGTTTTCACCCATGATGTACATGCCGCTGATCTGGTCGGCGTGAATCGCATCCATAATCTCGACCACCGTCAAGCCCTTCACCGGATCCAGCGCACGGCCCCAGACATCTTCATAGCGACTGCGCACATCTTCTTTTTCCACATGCGCATAATCCGGGTACATCATCGGGATAAGACCGGCATCCGATGCACCCTGCACGTTGTTTTGGCCACGCAGCGGATGCAGACCCGCGCCCGGGCGCCCCACCTGGCCAGTAATCAGTGCCAGAGCGATCAGGCAGCGCGCGTTGTCGGTACCGTGGGTGTGCTGCGAGATACCCATCCCCCAGAAAATCACTGATGCTTCAGAAGTCGCATATTTACGTGCGACCGTACGCAGAGTGTCGGCATCGATACCGCAGATCGGCTCCATCGCCTCGGGTGTGAAATCGACGATGTGCTTTTGCAACGCCTCAAAGCCCTCGGTGTGTGCGGCGATGTATTGCTCATCGTAGAGTTTTTCCTCGATGATGACATTCAACATCGCGTTCAGCATGGCCACATCACTGCCGGGCGTGAACTTCAGCAGGTGATCGGCATGGCGCGCAATACCACCACCACGCGGATCCATCACAATTAGCGTGGAGTGCTTGGCTGCCTGCTTGAAAAACGTTGCCGCCACCGGATGGTTTTCCACCGGATTGGCACCGATCACGATCACCACTTCGGATTGATCAACGGTGGTAAAAGGCGCTGTTACCGCAGCCGAACCAATGCCTTCCAGCAGAGCGGACACCGACGACGCATGACACAGTCGCGTACAGTGATCGACATTATTGGTGCCAAAGCCAGTTCGCACCAGCTTTTGGAACAAATAGGCCTCCTCGTTTGAGCACTTGGCAGAACCAAATCCTGCCAGCGCCGAACCGCCGCGCGCATCGCGAATCTTGGACAGCCCATTCGCTGCAAAATCCAGCGCCTCGTCCCAGCTCGCCTCGCGAAAATGCTCCAGCGGATTGGACGGATCAAAATCGACGTCACCGGCACGCGGGGCGTTGTCTTTTCTGATCAGCGGTTTGGTCAGGCGGTGCGGGTGTTTGACATAATCAAAACCAAACCGCCCCTTCACACACAGCCGCTGTTCGTTGGCCGGGCCATTCCTGCCCTGCACCGCGACGATCTCGTTGTCTTCGGAAACCTGATAAGTGATTTGGCAACCAACGCCGCAATAGGGACAGACGCTATCCACATCACGCAATTTCAGTTCGCGATCAACGCCTGCCTCATCGACCAGGGTCTTCTCCATCAGCGCGCCGGTCGGACAGGCCTGTACACACTCACCGCAGGCCACACAGGTACTCGCGCCCATCGGGTCGTCGAAATCGAAAACGATTTTGGATTCATGGCCACGGTAGGCCATACCGATCACATCGTTGACCTGAACTTCACGACAAGCGCGAACGCACAAATTGCACTGAATGCAGGCATCCAGCGCCACATGCATCGCCGGGTGACTGACGTCATTCGCGGGAGCACTCTGGCACGGATAACGGCTTTCGCTGACGTCGAGCTTATCGGCCCAGTTCCACAGGTGGGAGGATTTGTCGTGCGCGACAGTGCGCTCGGGTTGATCAGCCAGCAGCAGTTCCATGACGGCCTTTTGTGCAGTGCGGGCACGCGAGTTGGCCGAGTGCACTACCATGCCATCCGCAGGGGTGCGCAGACAGGATGCCGCCAGCGTACGTTCACCTTCAATTTCCACCACACAGGCGCGGCAATTACCATCGGCACGGTAGCCCGGCTCATCGGCGAAGCACAGATGCGGAATCTCGGTGCCGATGCGGCTCGCGGCCTGCCAGATGGTCTCGCCTTCGCGCGCCTCTACCTCAACGCCATCGAGGCTGAATTTTATTGTGCCGCTCATGCCACATCCTCCGGAAAGTATTTCAGCACCGAATTGACGGGATTGGCAGCCGCCTGCCCCAGCCCGCAAATAGATGCGTCGGTCATCACCGTGCCAAGCTCTTCGAGCAACCTGGTATCCCACTGCGGTTTGGACATGATCTTCACCGCTTTTTCTGTACCTACCCGGCACGGCGTGCACTGCCCGCAGCTCTCGTCTTCAAAGAATTTCATCAGATTCAGCGCAACGCCAGTCATGTTGTCCTGATCGCTGAAGATCACCACCGCGGCAGAACCGATAAAGCAACCGTGCTTTTGCAGCGTGCCGAAATCCAATGGCTCATCCCCCAGTGATGCCGGCAATATGCCACCGGATGCACCGCCTGGCAGATAGCCTTTAAACGTGTGGCCATCGAGCATGCCGCCACAGTGCTCCTCGATCAGTTCACGCACGGTGGTACCGGCATGCGCCAGAATCACCCCGGGTTTCTTCACCCGGCCGGATACCGAATAAGTGCGATAGCCGACGCTGCCGTGAACACCGGCGCTGGCAAACCACTGCGCACCCTTTTCTACGATATCGCGCACCCAGAACAGCGTTTCCACATTGTTCACTAGCGTTGGCCGGCCAAACAGGCCCATTTCTGCGACGTATGGCGGGCGGTTGCGCGGCAAGCCACGCTTGCCTTCGATCGATTCGATCATGGCCGATTCCTCACCGCAGATGTAGGCGCCGGCACCGCGACGTACCACAAGCTTGCAGTGATCCGACAAGCCAGCCGCTTTAACTTTCGCGATTTCATCCAGCAGCATCAGACGGATGCCGGGGTATTCGTCACGCAGATAGATGTAACAGGTGGCGGCCTCGACGATGCGCGCGGCAATCAAAGTCCCTTCGATAAAGCGATGGGGATCAGTCTCCAGAAAGTGACGATCCTTAAAAGTGCCGGGCTCGCCTTCATCGGCGTTGACCGCCATCAGGCGCGGACCGTCAAAGCCACGCACGATGTCCCACTTGCGGCCGGTGGGAAAACCGGCGCCCCCCAGGCCCTTTAACTGTGATTCATTTAGTGCGGCAATGATCGTATCGACCGACTGGCTACCCGCCAGCACAGCTTCCAGCAGTTTATAACCACCCGCCTCGCGATAGGCGTTGAGCTCCGTTGTGTTGACAGGCTCGGGATGAATGTGTCCGTCCGCAGCATCTTTAAGCACATTCGCTGCAGTGGCCGCACCCACGTGGTGGTGACCCACCTCTGCCACCGGTGCACTGTCGCAGCGCCCCATACAAGGCGCGCGCACGACTTTCACCGAACCGCCACCCTGGCTCTCCAGCTCGCTCAGCAGCTGCTCGGCACCGGCGAGTTGACAGGCGATGCTGTCGCACACTCGGATGGTAACAGCGGCCGGATCGGGCTCGCCTTCCTTGATGATGTCAAAATGGGCGTAGAAAGTCGCGACCTCATAGACCTCAGTCATGGCGAGCTTCATCTGATGGGCAAGCGCCGCCATGTGACGCGCAGTCAGGCAATTGAACTCATCGTGCAGCAGATGCAGATACTCGATCAGCTCATCGCGTTGCGGGTTGTCGGGCAGCAGCGCCTGCACTTCGGCCAGCGCCGCGGGATCGACCTGCCGACCCTTGGGGGTTTTGCGGGCTTTTTTCTTGCCAACGCCCGGATGCCCGCGCTTTTGCACGGCAATGGTTGCGCTACTCATGGTCACGCCTGTGTTGATTTTCTACATGGTGCAGCAAGGGAGAAGCCCCGGCCGCGGCATATGCTGGTTCGTCGGGAGCATAGCACCGACACTGGCAGCCAACGTCAACTGTCGCGTAACCAGACACAAGTTTCTATCGCCAATCCGGCCAGAATCGTCCCGCGGCTGTCGAACCGCTCGAACCCCCGCCAAAGCGGACCCTCCGACTTCTGGTATACCATATACCAAAACCACGAAACTGACCAATGCCACCTGTCACGCATGACCATCAGGCCATCTGCGAGCGACACTGCCAACGCCGCCGGAACGACACATAAACTATGTCCTCATCGCCCGCCCGGGCCTGGAACCGACGCGCGCACCACCCACAACATGGCGGACACCCTATGTCGTTCAAATACCTGGCGCTGCAGTTGTATCGAATCCTGCCGCGCCGGATTCAACGCTTTGCCAATCGCACCCTGGCCGTCACCTACAACGTCGCCGCCAAGGTGTACGTCACCAACCCGGAAGGCCAGTTCCTGAGCCTGAAACTGACCTACCGAAGCGGCTGGGATTTGCCTGGTGGATTTATCGACAAGGGCGAATCACCACAGCAGGCCGCTGCGCGCGAACTGCGAGAAGAAACCGGGCTGGAATTCGAAGGCCTGACCCAGGCCGGCGTGATCGTAGAACCGCTCTACCGGACCATCCAGATCCTTTTCACAGGCCAGCTCGATCACACGCCGGAGTTGACGCCAGATGGTGTAGAAATCGAAGAGCTGCGCTGGGCCAAGCCCGGGGAGCTGGAGATGAGCCGTGCGGCGGCAGATACGTTAATGGTGTTACTGAATAAGAAAGTCCCGTACTACGTATCTATGCATAGAGGGGATCTTTGATCCACGCTGGCGGCGGAAATACAAACCAAAGCAAACTGGAATCTGATGTCAATCGAACCAGCCCTGTCATGAGGGTTTGATATACCACAGGCTAAACGTGCTGCCAGAGCCCAATACAACGACATCCCTATGCAAGCCTGCCGGCGGTGAATCACCCAAAAGGATAATTTACTTGAACTTTCATTGTCCAAAAAATTCCCAGCAGAAATCGCAACATTTTTCAGGGACAACACCTTTGGACAACCTGCAACAGGAAATTCTAGGCATCTACGATACCGTGGCAGATAACTCCCTCTGGACGCAGACGATGAATCGCTTCGTCGAGCGGGCAGGCGCCAGAGGCTCAATTATCTTTGAATGGCAGGACAACAACGGTGAAAGGCAATTGACGGCACCGTTGCACTCCGCCACCTACAGTCGCGAAGTACTGGACACCTATCTACAGAAGTGTGCCCACCTCGAGGCCCGTGATCAGACAGTGATTCGTCACCACACCGGGCACACCGACGCTATCGAACTACTGGATGAAACCGTACTGGCAAGTTCAAGTGACGATCTGTCGAAACAGGAGCATGTTCAGAAACTCAAAAAACTGGGTATCCACCGCCGCGCCGCTGGCGTACTGAACAAGGACAATCAATGGATTTCCCTGTTCTCGATTCAGTTCGGCGCAGACAACCCCAACCGCACAGAAGAAGAAAAACGCTATTTGTCGACTCTACTGCCGCATATAGCAAAAGCAGTCGACCTGGGCCTGCCGGCCCGCCGCACTGCCGCCGAACAATCATTGCTCAGTGTGATGGATAAACTGGCTATTGGTGTCTGTGTGCTCGATGCCAACGGCCAGCTTGTCCATGTAAACGAGGAGTTTCGTCGTCAAAAGGACGAATACAAGGCATTCATCGTTTCAAGCCAGGGGGCTCTGGAGATGAAATGCGACAAGGCAAAGGCAACATTAGCTTCACTCATGAGCGACGCACGTTGTCACGGTCAATATGGTGCCCGCCCGCGCAAAGAGGCGATTCCCACCAGTGTCGGCAGCTTCCTTTGCATCGAAGTCACTCCACTGACTCGCTCGCAGGATATCGGCAGCAAACCACTGGATGGCTACGTCTTGTTCAGCACAGACACCAGCGGCCCGGTCAATTGCAATGCAGCACCGATGAAAGAGGCATTCGGACTAACAGATACAGAATTGGCAGTGGTAGACAAGATCGGTGAGGGGCTGACCAATCCCGAGATCGCAGAACAACGCGACCGCTCTGTCGCCACGATCAACGCGCAAGTGAAATCCATTTTGAGCAAATCGCAGTGTTCCACTCGCACACAGTTTGTGCGGCAGATGATGCGGTTCGGTGGTAATTTCCTGGCGCACTAACTGTAGCAAGCAAATGGACCAGATGGATGATGCGTGGCAGTTTCCGGTTTGTCACGCTCCGAGAAATGAAGGGGAGACCGCATGATCGACATCTTGTATTAGGTACTACTGGCATTGGTTATTGTTGGCCATTTATTGTTTGCATACGCCCAGTGGTTTCGATGGCCGCGTGTTTGCAAAAAGCTCACAAGCCTGACCGACACCGAAATCGAAAACACGCGCTTTCTCGGGCGCAGCATTGCATCCTACAATGCGTCGATTGGTGTTGGCCTGTTTTTGTCACTGTTTCTTGAAAACCAAACAGAACGATTAGTTCAACTTGCGGTTCTTGCTTTTATTGCTTTGACAGCCATGGTGGGAAATTCCGGTGCGCGTGGCAACCTGATATTGTTTGCGCGATTACTTCCTGCAGCGTTGGCCTTTTTACTTTTGGCTTACCAGGCGTTCGCATCCTAGTGGGCCGTCTGAACAATAGCAGGCAACCAGGCGGCATTCTCGACCACCGTCGCTCTTTATCTGTTGTCAACAAGGAGTCCTGAGAACGGACTCCAAAACAAATTACTATTACCTTCACTTCGGGACCGCGCTCACACGATCAAACGCGGTTTTGAGATGACTGCGCGCGAGGCGTCTGCCGCATCAGCCCAGATTATCCCCCGCAGCCAAGCCACTGGCCGCCGCCCACTCTGCAGCCGTCACCTTGGGCCCATCATGCGGCTTCACCCGTTTAACCAAAATCCGGCCGCCGACGCTTTGCACTAGAATGCCATCGTCGTTGATTTCCATCACGCGCCCTGCCACACCATCACCGGGCACGCGTGCACAATCGAACACGCCAAGCTTCTCGCCGTTGTGGGTCGTCCAGGCACCGGGAGCGGGGTTGGTGCCACGGATCAGGTTGTAGACCTGTTCCACCGGTTTGAACCAGTCAATGTGTGCGTGTTTGGCCGTGCAGCGGCGTTCGTAGGTGGCCTGCGATTCGTCCTGCACGATGTGCGGCGGATTGCCGGAGCGAAAAAGATCACAGACCTCCAGAACAGAGTCCACAGCCGAGGGGTATATTTTCTTGAAGTACAGATTGATCACCGTGTCGTCCGGCTCAATCGGACATTCCCACTGCAACAATACATCGCCCTCATCCAGACCGTCGGTGGGGTAGAACCAGGAGTAACCGGACTCTTCGCGCCCCATGATGATCGGCCAGTTGACCGCCGATGGGCCACGATGCAGCGGTAGCAGCGAGGGGTGGAAGCAGATGGAACCGAGCTTCGGGGTGTCGCGCGCGGCCTCGGGCACAAACACGTTGACGAACGCCATCACCATCAGATCGGCATTCAGCGCGGCCATTTCGTCGATCGTTTGCTGATCCTTGAAGTGGGCGGGCTGATAAACCGCGATCCCCTTTTCCTGAGCAAACTCCTTGATTGGATCGATCTTGCCGCCATCCCGGTCGGGCTCACAATAGACGGCGATGACCTCATCGGTGCCGGCCTCGAGTATTTTGGCCAGCGCATCTTTGCCAAAGGCCTGCTGTCCCATCACTATTAAACGCATTGGATCTCCCCCGCCTAGTTGATTTTTTGCGTCGCCCGCGTGCTGCTATGCCGCTGTTTGCTCACTGATCGAACAACCAACTCCCCTGCCCGGCACTTTCCCGGTCACTATCTTGCTTGGCTAAGAGGAAGTTTGCGCGCGATCACAGTTTGGGCGCTGTTATACTATGGCCTAAACGCCCGGAAACTATGAAATTCACCGGTTTATCGGGCACCAATGCCAGATCTCGGAGTCAGATCGGCTACGAACCCTGCATGGCCACCACATCCGGCAAACGCCCGCGATGATCAGGCTGATTTGGACGCTGGTATACAATATACAGAATCTCAAAGTCGTTTCAAAGTAGCAGAAATTTAACGTCTGTCGCGTGGCGATTACCCATTGTTCTTCGAACATACGCCCTGGCACTGCGATGGCAGCAATGCACCTGCAACATGACCGACTCACACCTATTCACCCTTCACCTTCCGGCTAACACGCACTTTCTGGAGAACTATCGCAGATGAACATTCACGAGTATCAGGCCAAGAAACTTTTGGCGGGATTCGGCGCCCCGGTGTCCGCAGGCGAGCCAGTGCTATCGCTTGCCGACATCGACAAGGCGATCGATGCGCTGCCTGGTCCGGTTTACGTGGTGAAAAGCCAGATCCACGCGGGCGGCCGCGGCAAGGGTAAATTCAAGGAGCTGCCTGCAGACGCCAAGGGCGGTGTGCGAGTGAGCTTCTCTGCCGACGAGGCCAAAGAAAACGCACGTGAGATGTTCGGCAAAACGCTGGTTACCCAGCAGACGGGACCTGCCGGCAAGCAGGTAAACCGCCTGTACATCGAAGACGGCGCCGACATCGAGACTGAACTGTATCTGTCGATTCTGGTCGATCGCGAGACCAGCCAGGTGTCGTTTGTCGCCTCGACCGAGGGCGGCATGGATATCGAGGCCGTCGCTCACGACACACCAGAAAAAATCCACACCATCGGCATCAACCCGCTGACCGGCATCACCAGCGCCGACGTCGCCAAACTCAACAGCGCTTTCGAACTGACCGGCGAGGCGGCCAAAGATGGAGAGACGCTGTTTCCAATCCTCTATAACGCTTTTGTCGAAAGTGACATGAGCCTGCTGGAAGTCAATCCGCTGGTGATGCTGAAGGATGGGCATCTGAAGGTACTCGACGCCAAAGTCTCCTTCGATAACAACGCCCTGTTCCGCCACCCGGAAATCGCCAAGCTTCGCGACGAGACAGAGGAAGACGAAAAGGAAATCGAAGCCTCCAAGTACGATCTGGCCTACATCGCACTGGATGGCGACATCGGCTGCATGGTCAATGGTGCGGGTCTGGCAATGGCGACGATGGATATCATCAAACTCTACGGTGCCGAGCCTGCCAACTTTCTGGACGTCGGGGGCGGTGCCACTGCCGAAAAAGTCACCGCCGCCTTCAAGATCATCACCTCCGATCCGAACGTCAAGGGCATTCTGGTCAATATCTTCGGCGGCATCATGCGCTGTGACGTGATCGCCGAAGGTGTCGTGCAAGCGGTCAAGGAGGTGGGGCTGGAGGTACCCCTGGTGGTTCGCCTCGAAGGCACCAAAGTCCAGGAGGGCAAGGACATCATCAACAACAATGACCTCAACGTCATCGCGGCGGACGATCTGGACGACGCTGCACAGAAAATAGTCAAAGCGGTGAAGGGGTAGAGCACATGTCAATTCTAATCAACAAAGACACCAAAGTTCTCGTCCAGGGATTGACCGGTAAAACCGGCACCTTTCACACCGAACAGGCACTGGCCTATCACGGCTCGCAAATGGTCGGCGGCATCCACCCGAAAAAGGGCGGCACCACCTGGACCTGTGAAAACGGCGATGCCAAAGGTTCTGAATGGCCGGTGTTTGCCAACGTCAAAGAAGGGATGGACGCAACCGGCGCCAATGCCAGCGTGGTCTATGTACCGCCCGCCGGTGCTGCCGCAGCCATCATTGAGGCGATAGACGCCGAGATGCCGCTGATCATCTGCATCACTGAAGGCGTGCCGGTGCGCGATATGGTCAACGTTAAAGCGCGCCTCAACGATTCAAACTCGCGCCTGGTCGGCCCCAACTGCCCCGGCATCCTCACCCCCAACGAGTGCAAGATCGGCATCATGCCCGGCAGCATCTTTCGGCAGGGTTCGGTAGGCGTCGTCTCGCGCTCTGGCACATTAACCTACGAGGCGGTTTATCAAACCACCACCGCAGGCCTGGGCCAGACCACCGCCGTCGGCATCGGTGGCGATCCGGTCAAGGGCACCGAGTTTATCGACGTACTGGATCTCTTCCTCGACGACGATGAAACAAAATCGATCATCATGATTGGCGAAATCGGCGGCTCCGCTGAGGAAGATGCTTCTGAGTGGCTGATCGAACAGGCCGCCAAGGGTCGCAAAAAGCCAATGGCCGGATTCATTGCCGGTCGTACCGCCCCTCCGGGACGCACCATGGGTCATGCCGGCGCGGTGATTTCCGGTGGCAAAGGTGGTGCGGACGATAAGATCGCGGCGATGGAAAGTGCTGGCATTGTGGTGTCGCCCTCGCCTGCCAAGCTGGGTGAAACACTGCTTAAAGCGATCGGTTAAAAGCAACAACGGAAAAGCCGCGGGCCTGCAACGGGTCCGCGGTTCGTAAAAGTGTTATGTCCCGAACCCCACACCAACCGACACACCGAACCCCACACCGAAAATCCGTAGGTCGGGCCCCAGCGCAGCAAAGCGAAGCGTGCCCGACGTAACGTACAAGCGGCACAAAACACCCCCTCACGACATTGTTGGGCACGCGACACCAACGTCTGGTGAGTATTTAATCGCCATACCAGCCATCAACAAACATCAACAGGTGCGCTGGCTTTGCACCAACCTACAACACCCGCACAACACGAACCGAGCAAACACAGCGGAATACCGTTGGACAGGACGCAAAGTCTCACAACCAGACAACGATCAAGACCCGCATCGATTAGTAAAAACGAGTGTGTTACCCGCGCGTGTTTCGTGTAAGTTGGTCCAGAGTATTCTCAATCTGGATCACGAGACCAATGTCAATGGCCAATACGTCTAAACACTCGCCACTAACCCAACCACCTGGCACCACACCTCAAACATTCCTCGATTTCCCCTTCATTAATAGCCTCGACGAATTCGCTGCAGACATTGCCATTCTCGGCATCCCCTATGGCATGCCATACGAGGCCAGCAGCATGGCCAATGAACAAAGTAAGGCGCCGGATGCGATTCGCCAGTTCACCAACAGCGAAGACATCTTCTACACCCGCAACCACTACGACTGGGACCTGGGTGGTCCGCTGCTCGATAACCGCGACATTCGTGTTGTCGACTGCGGCAACGTCACCGCCGATCGAACTGATCACAGTCAACACTACGCACGGGCCGAACAAGCCGCCAGAAAGATCTTCGATTCGGGCGCCACTCTGATCACCCTCGGTGGCGATCACGGCATTCCGATACCCATCTTGCGCGCACTGGAAGTTTCCAACACCGAAGTCACGCTGGTACAGATCGATGCACACATGGACTGGCGAGATGAGATCAACGGTGAACACAACGGTTATTCAAGCCCGATCCGCCGCGCATCCGAATTGCCGTGGATCGGCGAGATTGTCCAGATCGGCCTGCGCGGCATTGGCAGTGCCCGCACCGCCGAAGTCGAAGACGCCATCGCCTATGGCGCCACTCTGATCGACGCCTATCAAATGCACGACATCGGCATGCAAGCCGTGCTCGACAAGATTCCCGAAGGCAAGCCCTACTACGTCACTATTGACGCCGACGGCATGGACCCGACCATTATGCCCGCCGTCATGGCCCAGACGCCCGGCGGATTAAATTGGCTGCAGCTGCGAACTTTCATACACGGCCTGGTGAAAAAAGGCCGCGTGTTGGGCATGGATCTGGTTGAAATCGCGCCTTGTCACGATGTGGGCAATATCACCATGATCCATGCGGAGCGGTTAATTTGTAATTTTATTGGGGCTTGTGTTCGGGCCGGGTACTATGAGTCAAATCGTAACAACACGATTGTTTAAACAACAAGCAGCGTGCTTGATGAAACATAAGATGTCCTGATGGCGGGAGACCAGAGTTAGAAGGACCACCCAATCGACACACATAGCACAGCCTGGGCCGCATCTGCGGCACACAGGGGAAACCCGACGCGTTAGCGAGGCTACTATGCAATCCTCGCCAGTCGTGTCTCATGGCAATCACCGTTTTTTCGAAGGCCTCCTGCCGATCCACACTCGAGAACGCGTGACACAGCACAGCTGCGTCGACTTAACGCTTCGCATGGAATACTCTGGCCACGACAGGTGTTTAAAGATTGAGCAATATGCTACTTGTGACACCCGCGAACCACTAGTACGCATTCAGTGCGATATTGAACATTCACTCCAGCCAGAGTCAACACACGAACACCAGACACGGAACACTAATGAAAAGATCAATCCTGCTTTTGACCTTGCTGCTTTCAATGGGGAGCAGCTACAGCACACTCGCCGACGACACCGCCAGCTATAGCAGCCCGTCAACGCTCAGCTCTACACAAATGGACGCGCAGCTTGAAAAGGCTAGAGCCCATATCGGCAAAAAGAAATACAAAAAGGCGATCCGTCAACTCAATCAGGTGGTTCGCTCCAATGTAGACAATGCCGATGCCTGGAATCTATTGGGTTATTCCAATCGTAAATTGGGCAAATACAAACAGGCGGGCAAGGCCTATCGAAAAGCGTTGCGTTATAACCCTGAGCACAAGGGTGCACTGGAATACCAGGGGGAATTGTTCATCAGCCTGAAAGAATTTGATAAAGCGCGGCAAAATCGAGATCGTCTCGCCGCACTTTGCCCTGAGGGGTGTCGGGAGCTAAGCAAGCTGGATGAAGCGCTGGCGGCGATTAACTAGCTTGTATTCTTACGCGAGCTTCGGCTGACCACCGGACGCCATCTCACTGACCAGAAACTCCACCAGTGCACGGGTGCGTCGATTGAGGTAACGCGCCTCAGGATACACCACGTGAATGCCGCGCGGACTGACCGAAAAAGGCTGCAGAACCTGTATTAATCGGCCACTGTCCAGTGCCGGCTGCGCCATGAAATCAGGCACTCTAATCACGCCAAGCCCGTCACTTGCTGCATCGATTAAAAAGCCACCGTCATGCGAGTTCATCGATGCTTTAAGTTGTATGCTGACGGGCCTGCCGTTGCTGACAAATGACCATTGCGGTCTGATGGTCGAACCGTATTGAATAATCCGATGATGCTGCAGATCGGCAGGCTTTGTGAGTGCGGCCGCAGCGGCCAGGTATTCGGGGCTGGCACAGCACAGGTGCGTGGTTTGACACAACTGCCGTGCAATGAGTGTGGAGTCTGCGAGTTCGGCAATCCGCACGACCAGATCGAACTGTTCGCTGATGATGTCGACCACTCGATCACTGAATTGCGTATTCAGGCGAACG
Organism: uncultured Granulosicoccaceae bacterium; assembly: GCA_964646405.1. Classification (GTDB taxonomy): domain Bacteria; phylum Pseudomonadota; class Gammaproteobacteria; order Granulosicoccales; family Granulosicoccaceae; genus CAKZSB01. The sequence goes on from CAZYDV010000133.1 coordinate 15,036, forward strand.
CGCGGGTGCTGCCGCGCAAACGTCAGCAGGGGTTTTGTCAGGCTGAACTTGCCAAAGTACAACGGCACCGACAGGCGGATCTCGCCCTTGAGTTCCTGTGCGTCATCGCGCACGCCAGCTTCAAACTCCTCGAACGACTGCGCCATCGCCTGACCGCGCTCGTAGTACTGGCGTCCCGCCTCGGTCAGCGACCACTGGCGTGTGGTTCGATTAATCAGCGTGGTCTGCATCCGCTGCTCAAGCTGGCTCAACCGGCGACTCATCGCAGACTTGGCTACACCGCTTTGCGCTGCGGCCCGGCTGATACTTTGCTGCTCAACAATCTGCAGGAA
>CAZYDV010000134.1:0-15351 GCA_964646405.1 uncultured Granulosicoccaceae bacterium
CCGGAGGCGCGCGCATGCAGGAGGCGCTGATGTCGCTTTTCCAGTGCCGCGCTGGCCCGGCTTTCGCGCCAGGGCGTGCCCTATATCTCGGTGCTGACCGATCCAACCATGGGCGGGGTGTCAGCGAGTTTTGCGATGCTCGGCGATATCATCGTCGCCGAACCGCGCGCGCTGATCGGTTTTGCCGGGCCTCGGGTCATCGAGCAGACGGTACGCGAGAAACTGCCGGATGGATTTCAGCGCTCGGAGTTTTTACTCGAACACGGTGCAATCGATATGATTGTCGATCGACGCGAAATGCGTGAGCGACTATCGAATGTGTTGGGTCAGTTGACTGGTCGCCAACCGTTGCCGGAAACCGTGGCGGCTGTGCCGGCAGAAGATGCAGTGACACCAGCCGATGGCGCAGACTCGGTTGCCGGCTGAACGCGATCTCGCCGCCTGGCTGCAAACGCTCGAGGCGATGCAGCCGGATCGGATCGAACTGGGGCTGGATCGGGTTGGGGCGGTCGCTGAGCGCGTCGGTCTGCTGCGCCCCGCCTTTCGCATAGTGACCGTCGCCGGTACCAATGGCAAAGGCTCCACTGCGGGTTATGTCTCGGCCATGTTGCGGGCGGCCGGCTACCGGGTCGGCAGTTACACTTCACCGCATTTTCTCGAATTTAACGAGCGCATCGCCGTGGACGACAAGTGGGTTGCCGATGCGCCGCTGGTGGCTGCCTTTGAGGCCATTGAACGTGCGCGCGGCGATACCGCGCTGACCTATTTCGAATTCACCACACTGGCAGCAGTCGAGCATTTTCGCAGCCGTCAGATCGATATCGCTGTGCTCGAAGTCGGGCTGGGCGGGCGTCTGGATGCGGTCAATCTGTGGGATAGTGATGTCGCCTGTGTCACCTCGATCGGTATCGATCACGTCGACTGGCTGGGCGATAACCGCGAGGTGATCGGGCGTGAAAAAGCGGCCATCGCTCGGGTTGGCTGTGCGCTTGTCTGCGGCGATCCAGAGCCGCCTGACAGCATCGCATCGACCGCACAGGCGATTGGCGCGACCCTGTGGCAGCTTGGTCGCGATTTCGAATTTGAACGGCGATCGGCCGGTTGGCGCTATCGCAGCGCGATGGGCGATCTCGAACTCCCGTCGCCTGCCATTCCCGCTGAATGGGCCGTGAACAATGCGGCCACCGCGATCACCGTGTGCTCGCAACTTATCGGCAGTTGCCCGGAACGCGCGTGGATCATCGATGCACTGGCGTCGGTCATGCCCGCCGGGCGTGCGCAGCAGGCAAGTTACCGCGGCGTCGATCTGCTGCTCGACGTTGCTCACAATCCGGCCGCGGCCAGTCAGTTGGCCCACTATTTGGGCCAGCATCCAGCGACCGGGGCGACCCGCGCGGTTTTCGGCTGCATGATGGACAAGGACGCAGAATCTATCATTTCGATGCTTTCGCCGTACATTGATGGCTGGTACATTGGCGAGATCGACTACGACCGAGCGATGTCCGGCGCGCATCTTCAGGCAATGCTTTCGCAACAGCGAGCAGAGACGGCGGTTTACCCATCGGTAACCACTGCGCTGGAGCAGGCTGTTGCACAATCTTCGCTGTCCGATCGCGTCGTGGTGTTCGGGTCCTTTCTGACTGTATCAGAGGTCATGCTGGCAATGGATGGCTTGCACGCTCACTAACGACTGGTAGTGTTAGCCCGGTGGCACGTAAAGAATATAAAGATGAGCAGTTGCTTGCCCGTTTGATCGGCGCCGGTGTATTACTGGCGATTGCGGTGATCGTGCTGCCGTTCATTCTCGACGGGTCAGGCTCACAGCAGGTGTACGACCACGCCGAGCCACTGCCTGCCGAGCCCAGTCGGCCAGTGGTTGAAAGCTCCTATTCCTCGCGCCAGCCGCCGCTTGCCACCGTCGCAAACGAAAGCCCCGGCAACGCCACGGTGGTGGCTGAGAAACTCGCTGTCGCACGGCCATTGCCCAGCGCTGAGTCAACCGCGACGGAGCGCGACGCTGATGGCGCGGCCGTGCCGGGCGATCCGCCCGAGCCGGTACAGGCAGCCCCGCTGCCGACGATCTCGATCCCGGTTGGCTGGAACATTCAGGTCGCAAGCTTTGTAGTCGAGAGCAACGCAGTGAATCTGCTTGACGATCTCAAGGCGCAGAACTTGCCAGCGTTTGCCAACGCGGTCGAAGGCCCCAAGGGGACGGTGTTTCGGGTGTTTGTCGGTCCGCTGGACAATCAGATCGATGCACTGGATCTGCAGAACAGACTCAATCGGCGCTACCGTGTTGAAAGCATCATGGTTCGTCGCGACTAGCTGACACTGCCGCATGTGCACAGGTCTGCCATCGATGCTGTGGTGTTGACCTTACGTTGTGGCGAACAATCAGGCCGGTGTGCCTGCTGGAAACGAGAGTGCTATGAACCTTGGAACTCTGGATCTGGTTATCGTTGCGATAGTCGGCATCTCTACCTTGCTGAGCTTCTTTCGCGGCTTCTTTGGTGAATTTCTGTCGCTCGCCGGCTGGCTTTTCGCGATCGGTATGCCGCTTTATTTCACCCATGAATTTGCTGCGTTTCTGCCGGACAGCATCGAGAGTCCGACCGCGCGGGTGAGTGTCAGTGCCGCGACACTGTTTATCGGATCGCTGGTGGCCAGCACGATTATGACGTTTCTACTCAGACGCGCGCTGTCTGTCGCCGGGCTCAGCATCGCCGATCGCATACTGGGCAGTGGCTTTGGCATGGTCCGCGGGGTAGTGATCGTCTCCCTGATTGCACTGGCTGCAACGGCCTCGGTGTCGATCCCGCAGGAGAAATGGTGGAACGAGTCTGCACTGTTGCCACATTTCATGCGCGTATCAAAGCTCATACACAGCAGATTACCGCCCGAAATTGCGCGCCGGTTTCATATCAACGATATCTAATGGTCCGGTAAAACGATTACAATTGGCGCCGGATCACCGCGGGATATGATTGATGTGCGGAATTTTGGGAATCGTCGGCAATAGCGCGATCAATCATCAACTGTATGATGGCCTGACGCTACTGCAGCATCGCGGTCAGGACGCGGCGGGAATTGCCACCTGTGAAGAGCGCCAGCTCTTCATTCGCAAGGCGCCTGGGCTGGTGCGCGAGGTCTTTCGCACCTCGCACATGCTGCGGCTTCGCGGTGAAATGGGAATCGGCCATCTGCGCTATCCCACCGCCGGAAGCGCGAGTATGTCTGCTGAGGCGCAGCCGTTTTACGTTAATTCACCCTTTGGCATTGTGCTTGGCCACAACGGCAATCTCACCAACGCCAGACAATTGCAAAGCGATCTGTACCGCACTGATCGCCGACACATCAATACCAACTCGGACAGCGAAGTGTTGCTGAATGTCTTCGCCCACGAGTTGCAACACGTGGCGGGTGCCGAGAGTCTCACTCCCGATCACATCTTCGCAGCGGTCAGTGCAGTGCACGAGCGTTGTATCGGCGGTTATGCCGTGGTGGCGATGCTGGTCGGCCGAGGTGTGCTGGCCTTTCGAGATCCAAACGGCATTCGGCCACTGGTACTGGGTAAACGTGAGACCGACGGCGGCACGGAGTATATCGTCGCTTCCGAAAGCGTGGCGCTGACGGGTCTTGGATTCGAGTTGGTCCGAGATCTCGATCCGGGTGAGGCGATCTACATCAGCGCCGCAGGCCAGTTATTCGAACGCCAGTGCGCACGAAACCCCCGCCTGCAGCCCTGTATATTCGAATACGTCTATTTTGCCCGGCCTGATTCGATCATCGATGGGGTATCGGTCTATACCTCGCGAATGAGCATGGGGCGAAAGCTCGCGAATCGGATTCGCCAGGAGTGGCGTGATCACGACATCGACGTGGTGATTCCGATTCCCGATACCAGTCGTCCATCGGCGCAGGAACTGGCGCTGGAACTTGGGCTCAGCTATCGCGAGGGATTCGTCAAAAACCGCTATATCGGTCGCACGTTCATTATGCCCGGGCAGAAAATGCGGCGTAAATCAGTACGCCAGAAGCTCAACCCGATTGGCATGGAGTTCCAGGGGCTCAACGTGCTGCTGGTCGATGACTCCATTGTTCGCGGCACCACTTCTGAGCAGATCGTGCAGATGGCGCGCGACGCCGGCGCCAGGAAAGTCTATATGGCATCGGCCGCGCCGCCGGTTTGCTTTCCCAATGTCTATGGCATCGATATGCCTGCGGTAGACGAACTGATCGCACACGAGCGTAGCGAAGTCGAGATTTGCAAGGCGATTGGTGCCGACGGTCTGGTGTACCAGCGTCTGGACGATTTGATCGCTTCGGTGCGGGAACTCAATCCCGATCTGGGTAAGTTCGAAACCAGTTGCTTTAACGGTGACTACCTCACTGGCGATATCGACAAAGACTATCTGCACTGGCTTGAAAATCAGCGTGCCGATGCAGAGGTGCAACGCAGCAATCAGAACGAATCGCAGGTCGTCGACGTCGGCATGGACTGATCGCGAAGCGGATATCATGACACGACAGGCGGCCATTCATTATCGACGTCTGGCCGAGCAAGCGTTTGGCGAGGTGTTCGGCAGCGCATTGTCTGCAAGCGCCATTTTGCTGGTCTGTGTGGCACGCCAGCAACTCATCCATCTTTCGGCAGATGATCAACGCTCGTGCTATCGAGTTTCAACCGGCGCCAGTGGAACCGGCTGCCGGGACGGCAGCGGCTGTACACCCGTGGGCTGGCATGAGATTGCCGAAAAAATCGGCCACGACGAGCCCTGTGGCACCGTTTTCAAAGGGCGTGTGCCGAATGGCTCGATCGTTGAGGATCTGGAATCCAGCGCTGACGATGACCTGATCACCAGTCGCATCCTTTGGTTGCGTGGCCTGCAGGCCGGCGTCAATCTCGGCATGGGTGTCGACTCCTTCGAACGCTACATCTACATCCACGGCACCGCACAGGAGCACCTGATTGGCACGGCTGTGTCCCACGGCTGCATCAGAATGAAGAACAGCGATCTCATTTCGCTGTTCGACAAGACCCGGGTTGGTGATCCGGTGTTAATACTCGACGATTGACACAAGTGCTCACAGGCCAGCATACTTGGGCCTCAGTGCGCCGATTTGACTCTGCTTGCGGGCGCCAAATAAATACAGCTAAAGTGAGCCTCCGGCCCACTTGATCGAGTGGCCGGCCGCGCGTCCCGCCCGTCGATGTACTTATCCGCAACGCAGTCGTATCAGATCCCGCACCCTAATTTTTTGTGGGAGAAAGACATGCAATCCACCGTTTCACCAACTTTTGAAGAGACCGCCGAGCTCGCCACCCTGGCTGTCAGGGCCGGTTACGATCGAACGGCGGAGGGCGAACACAGCGAGGCGATATTCAGCACGTCGAGCTTTGTTTTCAACAACGCGGCCGAGGCAGCTGATCGTTTCCAGAACAACGCCCCGGGCAACGTCTATTCACGTTTTACCAACCCGACGGTGCGCGCTTTTGAAAATCGGCTCGCAGCGCTGGAAGGCGCCGAGGCTGCCGTGGCCACGGCGTCCGGCATGGCCGCTATCATGGCCACCTGTACTGCGCTGTTGAAACCGGGCGATCACGTCGTCGCCTCTGCTGAGCTGTTTGGTTCGACGACACAGTTTTTCCGCAAGTACCTGACGCGCATGGGTAACGCGGTCGATTTTGCAGCAGTGGACGATTTGGCTGACTGGCGCCAGAAGATAACCCCCCGAACGCGGATGCTGTTTGTCGAGACGCCATCTAACCCGTTGACCAAACTGGCGGATATCGGAGCCCTTGCCGAGCTCGCCAATGAGTCCGACGCGACACTGGTGGTCGACAACTGTTTTTGCACACCCGTGCTGCAGCGCCCGCTTTTACTCGGTGCGCATCTGGTGATTCACTCGGCGACCAAGTTTCTCGATGGCCAGGGGCGCTGCGTCGGGGGGGCTGTGGTGGGAGATCAGGAGAAAATCGATGAGGTGTTTGCATTCCTGCGTGCGGCCGGGCCCTGCATGAGCCCCTTCAATGCATGGGTTTTTCTAAAAGGGTTGGAGACACTGGAATTGCGTATGCAGCGCCATTGCGACAGTGCTGCGCAACTGGCGCGCTGGCTGCAGCAGCAATCCACGGTCACGCGCGTCCACTATCCAGGGCTGCCCAGCCATCCTCAACACGCGTTGTGCAAGATGCAGCAAAGCGCTGCGGGTGGGGTGGTGTCGTTTGAGCTCGATGGCGGTCGCGACGCTGCGTGGCGACTGATTGATTCAGTACAGATGCTATCGATCACTGCCAATCTGGGTGATGCGAAATCGACCATCACTCATCCGGCCAGCACCACGCACGGACGATTAAGCGACGACGAGCGACGTCAGGCAGGTATAAGCGAGGGGCTTGTCAGAATTGCCGTTGGGCTCGAATCGCTGGCCGATATACAACGCGATCTGGCCACCGGACTCGGCTAGCCGAGTCCGGCGCGGCGTGACGAGGTGACAAACAACGCTACTTGTGCATCTCGATCAGTGCCCCGTTGCGCAGGCTGCCAATGTACTCGGAGACGCGGGTTCTGATCATGGCAGTGCGCAGTTGTTCGGCCACTGCCTCAAATGGCTGGGCGTCTTTGCTGCGTTTGTCTATCAATTTGATGATATGAAATCCGAACTGGGTTTGCACCGGTGCGCTGGAGTGACTGCCGGTTTCCATGCTCGCGACGGCGGCTGAAAATTCGGGCACCATCGAACCCTCGGTAAACCATCCCAAATCTCCGCCGTTTGGTCCGGATGGCCCGGTGGAATACTTTTTCGCAGCCTCGGCAAAATCGGCACCGTCGTTCAGCTCGGTGATGATATCTGCAGCACGCGCTTCGTCCTCAAGCAGAATATGACTGGCGAGGTACTCGGATACCTGGTTTTCGGCAATTTGTCGCTCGTACTCTTTTTTGAGCTCGGCATCTTCGATCGTGAAGTCTGCCGCCACCTGCGTCAGCAGCGCATTGGCCAGCACCCGGGCGCGCATGGTTTTTAGTTCGGATGCAACATCCGGCAGCTCATCAAGCTTCAGCTTCAGCGCTTCCTGTTGCATAACTTCGAGGTTGATCAGCTCGTCGACGATCTGCTGGGGACTTGCCTGCTGGCCCTGAGCGGCGAGCTGACGCGCCTGCGCGTCGACCTGACTGGCGGTGATGGTGCTGTCGTTGACGGTCGCAAGCAGTTTGTCATTGTCTTGCGCGTGCGCAGATAGTGCCGGCAACAGCAGGCCGGTCAGAGCGAGTGAGAGCAGTGATTTCATGGATGGCTTCCTGGCAGACGAAGATGAGAACAGGTCGAGCAGTGGGCAATAACAGTGCCCGGTTTCGCTGTGACTAGATTACGAATTGCCGGCATCGGTACCGGCGTCGGTGGATGGGGAGTCGTCGTCTTCATCTGCCTTCATGTGCCGCATCAGAAAAACTGTCTGCCCGATAATGAACAACACGGTCAGCCCCAACAGGCCAAATACTTTCACGTTGACCCAGGTTTCCTCGCGCTGGTGCGCAAGTTCGCACAGGGCTACATTCGCGGTCTCGAAACCCTCGCAATCGAGATCGGTGAGCTGTTCCTCTGAGATCTCGGGCATTTTCGCAATCAACTGGTTTTGTGCATCAATATAACGCTGGGCGAAGTACAGGTTGATGGCACCCGCGACGATGAAAAACACGACCCACGCGTGATTTAGCCGCCGCCATTGCAGGTCCGGCATTTCCAGTTGCGAGCCAAGCATTCGCTGGATCAGCGGCTTGCTGCCAAAGTAGGCGGTAACCAGAAACGCGGCGCCGAACAGCCAATTGATCAGCGTCGGCTTCCACATGATGAAGCGCTTGTCGCGAAGGTAGAGTGTCAGGCCACCGAGTACCAGAAACAGCAGCAGTGACACCAAGTGCATTTTCTCGATGCGGCGATGCATCAGCCAGTGCACACCAACCTGAACGACTGAGGCGGCGATGATCACCAGCGTGGCGGTATAGATATCACTCAGCTTGTAGGTGATCAGGAACAGCACCACGGGGAAAAAATCAAATAGCAATTTCATGCAGAATCCGACTGGTTTGGATGTATTGTTAGTATTAAGGGGTATGCTACCGAATTGCGGGCGGTGAAGCGCTGTTGCCGACCTGCCCGATGCGGTTTGACTGTCGCTGCGCGTCTACGATAATAATGACTCAGTATTTCGAAATACATCCCGCCAACCCCCAGACCCGCTTGATTTCGCAGACGGTATCGATGCTTGAGGACGGTGCCATCATCGTTTACCCAACCGATTCCTGCTATGCACTCGGGTGTCTGCTCGGCAACAAACAGGGGGTCGAGAGGATCTATCGCCTGCGTCAGTTGGATAAAGGTCACCACATGTCGCTGATGTGTCAGGATCTCTCGTCAATTGCCACTTACGCAAAAGTGGACAACCGCGACTATCGCTTACTGAAAACGCTAACGCCCGGACCCTACACCTTTATCATCAAGGGCACCAACGAGGTCCCGCGACGCCTGATGCACCCCAAGCGTCGTTCGATCGGCATTCGGGTGCCGGACAACCCGATCGCTCACGCGCTGCTGGCGGCGCTCGGCGAACCGATCATGAGCGCCACCCTGCTGATGCCGGGGGACGAGTTTCCGCTCAACGATCCCAGCGAGATAAAGACCCGACTCAAAGGGGCAGTCGACCTGATCATTGACGGCGGAGCCTGTGGACTTGAGGAGACCTCGGTACTGTCGCTGGACAGTGGTGGCGTGGAAATCCTACGAGAGGGTAAGGGAAGCCTGGAATTCCTGCAGCATTGATGCGTAAGCGTTAGACTGGCACTTTCGTAGATTACAGTATCGAATGGCTGAAAACGAAGCAGAGCAGGGCAGTGAACAACCGGGGTTGGAAATACCCGTAGCGGTTGTGCTCGGCCAGCCTTATAGCGAGTCGCCCAAAGACCTCTACATTCCCCCCGATGCACTGGAAGTATTCCTCGAGTCCTTTGAGGGGCCGCTCGATCTGTTGCTCTATCTGATCAAGCGCCAGAACCTCGATATTCTTGAAATCCCGGTCGCTGCGATCACTGATCAGTACATGCAGTACATCGCGGTGATGGAGGCCATGCGCATGGACCTGGCCGCAGAATATCTGGTCATGGCCGCCATGCTGGCGGAGATCAAATCCCGTTTGCTGTTACCGCGCGTCGATGAAGAAGAAGACGATCAGGACCCACGCGCCGAACTGATCCGTCGCCTGCAGGTGTACGAACAATTCAAAAAGGCGGCCGAGGAACTCGACAGTCTGCCGCGCATGGAGCGCGAGCTTTTTGATGTGATGGCCGGACTGCCCGAGCTTGAGAATCGCCAGCCGCTGCCGGATATCGCACTGGAGGATCTGCTTAGCGCGTTCCGCGCCGTCGCGATGCGCGCTAATCTGCACCAGAATCACAACATACAACGAGAATTTCTGTCGGTCCGGGAGCGCATGTCCAATCTGCTCGCCAGGCTGCAGGAAGAGGACCTGATCGAATTCACTACATTGTTCACGGTCGAGGAAGGGCGCGCCGGTTGTGTGGTGACGTTTCTCGCGATCCTCGAATTGTGCAAAGAATCGCTGCTGGAGATTGTCCAGCAAAAGCCGTTTGCCACGATCTACATCCGGGCGGCGAGCGGCCGCGTGGTGGACGACGAACCCTTCGACCAGGGACAGGATCCTGATTCGGACTATGCCTGATCCGCAATACACATTGATTCATCGCGATGGAGCAGTCTGCATTGGCGCTTGACGACGACATGATCAAACGCGTGGTAGAGGCCGCGCTGATGGCGGTGGACAAACCTCTGCCACTGAGCACACTGCGCCGCCTGTTTCGCGGTGATCCCAATGCCCCGGATAAATCCCGCCTGCGTGAGCTGATTGCCCAGCTACAACGCCAGTATGAGGGCCATGGAGCCAGCATCGTCGAGGTCGCAAGCGGCTTCCGGCTGCAAATTGATCAGGATGTGTCGCCTTGGATATCACGGCTATTCGAAGAGCGTCCGCCGCGTTACTCACGTGCGCTGCTCGAAACGCTGTCGCTGATCGCCTATCGCCAGCCGCTGACCCGCACAGAGATAGAAGAGGTCAGGGGGGTCGCCGTCAGCACTAACATCATCAAGACTCTGCTGGAGCGCGAATGGGTGCGGGTGGTTGGCCACAAGGATGTCCCCGGAAGGCCGGCGATGTATGCCACGACCAAGGAATTCCTCGATTATTTCAATCTCAAGCGCATTGACGAGTTGCCTCCGCTGTCCGAACTAACGGATCTGGACAAGATTGCGATCGATCCGCAGATGGATCTGGCGCTTGAGGATCAGGCGGATGACCATTCGGATGATGGTGCCGATTCCGCACCATCGATTAGTGCTGAACTCGCCGAAGATATCAACAGCGGCGAAGACGGCGAGGGCAGCGTCACGCTGCATTGAGCTATCCGGGGCGGCGCAACAGCACGTAGAGCGCGCCGGTACCCCCGTGTGCCGGTTTGGCTGAACTGTAGGCCAGAATCTCTCGACGCTGGCGCAGCCATCCGGCCACATAAGGTTTCAGCACCGGTGCCTGGGTGGCAGTTTTGCGGCCCTTGCCGTGAATGATCCTGACGCAGCACATCGGCCTGTCGCGATTCTGCTCGGTGATAAACGCCAACATGGCGTCGCGGGCTTCTTTTTGGGTCATACCATGCAGATCCAGCTCACCCTGAATCGCGTAATAGCCGTTGCGAAGCTTTCGCATGACCCGCCGCTGTACGCCGTTGCGCGCGTAGGATAAGTGTTCGGCACTGTCGAGCATGTCCGGATCACGATCGTCCTGCATGGCATCGATCATGACGCGATCTTCGTCGAGCTCTGCCTGTCGCGGGCGGGCTGGCGGGCGGACGGGATTGGCGCTGACCCGGTCGTTGGCCACGGGTTTAACTTCGCCAACGGCAGCGTGGAACAGGGCGAGGTCGTCCGCGGGGTCAGTCGGCTTGTCGTTCATGGTTGTGGCCTGAAATTCTCGCTCGCATCGAAGGCGCTGCTTTCTTGATTCAACCGCAGCCGACAGTATGATTCAAGCCGGCGCGGTGCAGCCACGACTTCTGTCATGAAAGCGGTTTCGCGCCAACAGGATTTGCCGCTCGATCAAAAACGCTGTTGCAATCTAATCAATCGGGAACCGGAGTAACACTGGCTTGAGATACAAGATTGAAGAGACCACCGGATTGCCCTATACCGAGACATCGCCCGGTATGCTGGCGTTTACCGTCGCTATCGCGCTGGTGGTGGGCATCGCGTTGCTGGTGCTGGGTAAACGTGGCCGGCAGACCTGGCTCACCGTCTGGAGTGCCGGCTTGATTATTTGCAGCATCGCCTACCTGATATGGCATTTCAGCGTGGGCTGAATGCCGGGACGACAGCGACGCCCCGACACCCCGACAACTTAGCAGTCAGGCGCTATTGTTCGCCGCCCGGTTCTCGACCAGATCATCCACAACCGCCGGGTCGGCCAGGGTTGACGTGTCGCCGAGGTTGTCGATTTCGTCTTCAGCGATCTTGCGCAGGATGCGACGCATGATTTTGCCTGATCGGGTCTTTGGCAGCCCCGGTGCAAATTGTACAACGTCCGGGCTTGCGATCGGCCCGATCTCTTTGCGCACGTGCTGGACCAGCTCGGCACGCAATTCCTCGCTGGCCTCAGTGCCGACCATCAGGGTGACATAGGCGTAGATGCCCTGGCCCTTGATGTCGTGTGGATAACCGACGACCGCGGCCTCGGCTACCAGGTCGTGCAGCACCAGTGCGCTCTCGACTTCGGCCGTGCCCATGCGGTGACCTGATACATTCAGCACGTCGTCGACGCGGCCGGTGATCCACCAGTAGCCGTCCTCGTCCTGGCGCGCACCATCGCCAGTGAAGTAGTAGCCAGGGTACATCTGAAAATAAGTCTCATAGAACCGCTTGTGATCCCCGTACACAGTCCTCATCTGACCGGGCCACGGACGGGTAATCACCAGATTGCCGGAGCCCGGGCCCTCGAGCATTTTGCCCTGATCGTCGACCAGCGCCGGCACAATACCGAAGAACGGTCGGGTTGCCGAGCCTGGCTTTAACGCCGTGGCACCCGGCAGTGGAGTGATCAGGATGCCACCGGTCTCCGTTTGCCACCAGGTATCGACCACCGGGCAGCGCTCGTCGCCGACCGTCTTGTAGTACCACTCCCAGGCCTCCGGATTGATCGGCTCACCGACCGAGCCGAGCAGACGCAGCGAGCTGCGCGAGGTCTTCTTGACCGGTTCGTCGCCCTGGGACATCAGCGCCCGAATAGCGGTGGGTGCGGTGTAAAAAATATTGACCTGGTGTTTGTCGATTACCTGCCAGAAGCGCCCGGCGTCCGGGTAGGTTGGGATACCTTCGAACATCAGGGTGGTGGCGCCATTGGCCAGCGGTCCGTAGACGATGTAAGAGTGACCGGTCACCCAGCCGACATCGGCAGTGCACCAGTAGATGTCCCCATCGTGGTAGTCGAAGGTGTACTTGTGCGTCATCGCCGCGTAGAGAATATAGCCGGCGGTGGTGTGGCAGACGCCCTTGGGTTTGCCGGTTGAGCCGGAGGTATACAGGATGAACAGCGGATCCTCGGCGTCCATCTCTTCGGCCGGGCAACTGGTTGAGGCGGCCGAGACGATCTCGTGATACCAGACGTCGCGACCGTCTTCCCACCCGATGGCCTCGCCCCCGCGCTTGACGACCACCATCTTGCGAACGCTCGGTGTGTCCTCGCAGGCCTTGTCCGCATTGGACTTCAGAGCGACTTTTTTGCTCCCGCGCAGGCCCTGGTCTGCGGTAATGACGATACTGCATTCTGAGTCGTTAATGCGGTCTCGCAATGCGTCCGGTGAAAATCCGCCGAAGACAACCGAGTGCATCGCGCCGATGCGGGTACAGGCGAGCATGGCGACGGCGGCTTCGGGGATCATCGGCATATAGATACAGATGCGATCGCCTTTCTTCGCTCCCAGGCCTTTAAGCGCATTGGCGAACTGACAGACCTCGGCATGCAGCTCGCGATAGGTGATTTTGCGATCCTCGGCAGGGTCGTCACCTTCCCAAATGATCGCTACCTGGTCGCCACGAGTCTCCAGATGCCGGTCCAGGCAATTGTGAGCCACGTTGAGACTGGCACCCTCGAACCATTTGATTTCGGCCTTGTGGTAGTCCCACTCCTGCACCTTGTCCCAGGGGGTAAACCAGTCGATGTGCTGTTTCGCCTGCTCGGCCCAGAATTCGTCCGGGTTGTCGATCGAATGCCGGTACATTTCCTGGTATTTCTCTTCGTCAATCCAGGCATTCGCTGCGACATCTGGATTGACCGGATAAACTTTTTGCTCAGACATGAAAGGTTGTCTCCGCGGTGTGGTCACCGGCTTGGTTGCAATTGTGAAAGATAGGGGTTGTTAGGGTGGCGGGTCAACAGCAGATGGTGTCAATTGCTGCGGGCAATCGTGTACGCGACCAGCTCGCCTCCGCGATTTGAAGGAACTCAGCCAGTGTCTGGGGCTCAATTGGTGGCGCTTGTTGTCCGAGAAAGTGCCACGCAGCCAGTAGATTCTGCAGTGGGCGGTCGTCGTCGACGGCCTGAGCACCGGTTTGTTTGCTCAGTTTGCGGCCATCGTCGTGCAGCGCCAGCGGCAAATGAAGATAGCGTGGCGTCGGGTAGCCCAGAAGTTCGGCCAGTGCTACCTGCCGGGGTGAGTTGTCCAGCAGATCGGCCCCTCTCACCACGTGATTGACGCACTGCAGGTGGTCATCCACGACGACGGCGAGCTGGTAGGCATAGAGTCCGCCACGCCGACGTACGAGAAAATCGCCGGGGTTCTGGGCCACGCAGGCGGTCTGCTCGCCCAGCACGAGATCGAGCGCTGTGAAGTCGCCAGCGGGTACGCTGACCCGCAATGGATTATCGGCGAGGGGCAGACGTTGTGAGCGGCAATCCTGCGGACAGCCAGTGGCGTCTGGTGTGCGCTCGGCGTGGGCGCGCAATTGCTTGCGCGTGCAGGTGCAGGCATACAGGTGCCCACTGCGATCAAGCGCCGCCAGTGCCTCGTCGTAGTGGTGACCGCGGGCGCTCTGCAGGGTAATCGCTCCATCCCATTGAAGGCCGTGGCGGTGTAGTGTGGCGACAATTTCGTCCCTGGCACCGGCGACTTCGCGCGGCGGGTCGATATCCTCAATCCGAAGCAGCCATTGTCCACCGTGTTTGCGCGCATCGACAAAGCTTGCGAGTGCAGTGGCCAGAGAGCCCGCGTGCAAAGGCCCGCTGGGCGAGGGCGCAAATCGCCCGACATAGCGCACCGCCGCTTGCCCGTCGCCGCAGCTTCGAGGCTGATCAGGCGGTTTGCTTTTCGCGTATTTCCTCGAGGGTTTTGCACTCGATGCACAGCGTTGCAGTGGGGCGAGCCTCAAGGCGGCGAATCCCGATTTCGACGCCACAGCCGTCGCAGAAGCCGTAGTCGTCTTCGTCGAGTTTGGTCATTGACTCGTCAATTTTCTTGATCAGTTTGCGCTCTCGGTCGCGGGTGCGCAATTCGAGACTGAATTCCTCCTCCTGCGTGGCGCGGTCATTTGGATCGGGGAAATTCGTGGCGTCGTTCTTCATGTGGCCCACGGTTCGATCGACCTCTTCCATCAGGTTGATCTTCCAGTTTTGCAGGATTTGACGGAAGTGATCCATCTGGTCCTGATTCATGTACTCCTCATTTTTGCTGAGCTTGTACGGCTCAAATGTTTTGAACTGACCGCTGGCGGCTGCCTTCTTGGCGCGGCTGGCTCGCTTTTTCTTTACTGTCGTCATGTACAAACCCTCACCCAAATTCAAGGCGCAGTGTTCTATCAAATTTGGCGATCAAAGGCAACTGTTTGAAACATTCGGATGTGATCCGCGTGGCAAGAGTAAGTGCTTATGTGGATTGGTTTTTTAGATTTCTTGAAGCCTGGACAGCCTCAATTTTCGCTCTCAGGTTGCCGTCATTGAGACGGATTTCGACGTTTTCTCCGGTTTTTACCTGGGCGCTATCGGTCACCACCGCACCGTTCACAGTCTGCACAATCGAATAACCACGCTTGAGCGTATTGAGCGGGCTGACAGTGGATAGCGCGCGTGCCGCGATCCTCAATTGCGATTGTCTTTGTTGCAGATTCTGTACGGTGACCTGCTGCAGGCGTCGGAGCAGTGCCTGATGCTGCTCGTGCCGCCTGGCCAGCAGTTGAGAGGGCGAACACCGCAGCAGACTGCGATGCAGGTGCAGATGCCTGACAGACGCGCGCGACAGG
>CAZYDV010000135.1:0-15238 GCA_964646405.1 uncultured Granulosicoccaceae bacterium
ACAACCACTACTGATACCGGGTTTGGCGTGAGGCAATACAATCCGCCAGTGAATGCGCCACCACGGTGAGCCCATATCGCGTGCGGCCTCGATCTGGTTTTTGTCCAGACTTTCCACCGCGTTGTAGATCGGAAAGATCATCAACAATATGTAGGCGTAACACAGCCCGGAATAGAGTGCGACATTTTCACGAACAAAGTCATAGGGTTGATCGAGCAGACCCACCGCGATCAGACTGCTGTTGATTACCCCGCTACTGCCAAACAACACCTTGAACGCAAACGCACGCAGAATTTCATTGACCCAGAAAGGGATAATCAATGACATCACCATTAACCGGCCCCAACCGCCACGTGCCACATGGGCCAGATAGTAGGCCACCGGATAACACAGACACAGATCAACTAAGGTGACGAGCACAGCCGCGCCAATGGTGCGACCAAACACCGCCAGATCGATGTAGTTAAAGCTATCCGATGAACGCGCACTGCCGTAAATCAGATAGCGGTAGTGTTCGAGGGTGTAACTGTGGGTGTCGGTACCCCATTGCGGGGGCGGTACATTGGTGCGAAATGAAAAATCCAGCATGTAGGCTTGCGGCAGGACAATCATCACCACAATCCATAGCACCACCGATATCAGCAGAAACAGCCCGAGGCCAACACCGTTCTGCCGAAAATAGATTGACCAGTAGTTCATGCCACCGCTCTACTCTGCCGCCAGTGCGCCCACCGGCAGTGCGACCGCCAGTGACGCACTGAAGCCGAGTGTAATATTGCTGTCGATCGTGAGACCGGTGGCCCGACCATCGTTGACAGTAGACAGGCTTAGCTGTCGCTCGACACCGGGCGCATCGAAAAACAGGTGCCACAGATTGCCTTCGAACTCCTGCCGTACCAACCGCCCCTGGATGGTGTTATCGAACGAATCGCCAGCTGCCACCTGCAGGGATTCTGGTCGCACAAAGACGTAGCAGTTATCGCCACGATTCAACTGATCGCGACCCTCACGTTTAACCGTGCGCGCGCGCATGCTGCCCGCCGCGGTGGCGACGGTGGCAATACCGGCGTCGAGCGATTCGATGCGACCACTGAAAAGATTGTTCTCACCGACAAATGAGGCGACAAAAGCAGTTTCGGGTGAATCGTAAATGGTATTGCCATCGGCCACCTGTTCGATAATGCCCTGGCTCATGACCGCGACATGATCAGACATGGTTAACGCCTCGCCCTGATCATGGGTGATGTAAATGAAGGTAATGCCAACCTGCTGTTGAATGGCGCGCAGTTCGGTGCGCATGTGCTGCCGCAACTTGAGATCGAGTGCCGATAGGGGTTCGTCCAGCAACAACACATCGGGTTCGGCGGCCAGCGCTCGGGCGATAGCCACGCGTTGTTTTTGCCCGCCGGATAATTCGCTGACCATTTTATCGCCCTGATCCGGCAGCGCGATCATGTCGAGCAATTCGTCGGCACGCTTGCGTCGCTGTGCTACTGACACGCCTTTGACCTCCAGCGAGAAGGCGATGTTTTCCCACACTTTCATCAACGGGAAAAGCGCGAGGTTTTGAAATATCAGCGCGGTGGGACGTTTGTGCGGCCCGATGCCGGCCATGTCCCTGCCGCCAATCAGTACCCGACCCTGCGAGGGTGTCAGGAATCCAGAGATGGCCCGGAGTAGCGTGGTTTTGCCACAGCCCGACGGCCCCAGAAAGCTGAAAAACTCGCCTTCGCGAATATGGATATTGGCTTCTCTGGCGGCGACGAAATCACCAAATCGAATCCAGACATCGTCCAGTTGAACGTCAGCGCTCATCAATAGTTAGTCGGCGTTTGGGCTGCGATCGCAGCCGGAACAATGGAGAAGATTCCGGCACCATTGCGGTGCCGGAATGAAGTGAAGAACGACTTACGCCGCCTGAAACTTGTTTTCGTACTCGGTGCGAACATCGGCGTACCACTGCGCCTCGGCAGGCCATGGATTGAGATTTGCCAGCGACTGACCGGGATAGGCCTCGCCAAAGTTCTTTTTGTACTGATCGCCGGCGAAGGCGTCGGCACCCAGCACCGCAGAGTTGTAGCCGTGCGTGTCGATGGCCACACCCGCCGGCTCGGCTTCGTAGCAGAACTTGACGAACTCATAGGCCTGCTCGACATTGGCTGCCGAGGCAGACAGCGACATGCCATCGACCCAGGCCATCGAGCCTTCCTTTGGCGCCTGATAGGTGACCGGCTCGCCCTGGGTTTTTAGCGCCAGCGGCGGGCCGTCCCAGGTCTGGCCGACGATCACGCCATCGTTCAGGAAGCCATTCTTCTGGCTGTCGGCATCGTTCCAGGTGAGTTTCAGGTTGGCCTTTCGATCGAGGCAGAATTTCAGAATTTGATCCCATACTTTTCGCATGGTGTCTTCGTCTTTGTAGGCGGCCCAGACTGAACCTGGCTCCATCAGCCCGGCTTCTTCCATGTGCAGCCCGGCACCCAACATGCCCGAGTGGACGCGCATCATGGTTTTGCCGGCGTTTTCCGGGTCCCAGACGTCACCGTAGCTTGGCACGCCATCTTTGGGTGTGAACAGATCGGTGCGCCAGCCAATGCCCTCGGTACCCCAGATTTGCGGCAGCCAGTGCGATCCTTTTTCGGCAAAATTCCACTCGGCCATGCCGACCTTGACCATCGACGGATTGGCCTGATCGAGGTTGCCGATGTTGTCGTAGTTCCAGGGTTGCAGAAGCTCAAGCGCGCTCCACTGGCCGGAACGATTGTTGGTTGGAGAGCAGATATCGAAGCCGGCGCCTTTGGTCGCCTTCATCTGGTTGATGATTTCTTCGTTGGAGCCGATGCCGGTGTGGTTCAGCTTGATGCCGGTCTTGCTTTCAAACGATTCTTTCCAACCGTCAGGCAGGTAGTCCGACCACATCAGAACGTTAACTTCGCCCGAAGAGGCCAGTGCACTCGGGCTGACGATCCAGGGCCCAACCGAGGCGGCCGCGCCGGCAGCGGCTGACGCCTTTAGAAACTTCCGGCGGGCCGGCTGTCCCGGTGTTTTGATTTTGTCGCTCATATATTTGCTCCAGGTTCAGGGTTGATCCAACCAGGGTGCACAGCAACGCCGAACCTGCGAGGCCGCGCGCTGCCAGTATACTCATTCTTTCCGCCATGTTAACTATGCGATCACAGCGCAGCCCGCGGCACGAGCGACGATGCTGCGGACGGTTACTGGAATAATCGGTGAGAGTGCCTGTCGGTGCGGCAAGCTCAGGCGCGCTGTCGTTGCTCTTCGCGCCACAGTTGGCGTTGGCTGTCAGCCGCAGCACGCAATTCGAACCAGAAGCGGGTGCCACGGTCGCGACGGCTGTCGACGTGAATGGTGCTGTCGTGCAACTCGAGAATGTTGCGCACAATGGCGAGCCCGAGACCGGCGTGCTCCTGGGCGGGTGCGCGCGCGGCGTTGGCGTCGCGGTAGTGGCGATCGAATACTCGCTCGGCAACTTCGCGTGCCATGCCGACGCCGGTATCGGCGATCTCGGCTCGAATGGCGTTGTCGGGCGTGCGATCGAAACAGATGTCGATACTGCCGCCCGGCGGCGTGTAGCGCAGCGCGTTGTCGAGCAGGTTTTCAAAAATGCGCTGAATCAGCGAGATATCAGCCATGACATCAAAATCCATTCTGGTGTCCGCATCGACCCGCAAATCAACATTGCGTTCGGCCGCCCTGATGCTGAAATCCTGCACGCAGTCATGGGCGAGCTCGACCAGAGAAAATCGCTCCAGGCACAGCTCGAACTCGCCGGCACTGAGCGTCGACAGCTCGAACAGCTCACCCACCAGATCGTTGAGTCTGATCGACTGGCGCAGCGCCACGCCGACACAGGCCTGTTGCTGCTCGTCGGTGAGCTTGCCGTGTTTGAGTTGCAGTGTTTCGAGATAGCCCTGCATGGTCGTCAGCGGTGTACGCAGATCGTGGGAGATATTGGCGAACAGCTCTCGGCGCGCGCTGTCACTGCGCTCGAGCGCCTGGTACTGCTCCAGCAGGCGGTGCGCCATCGAATCGTAGGCATGGGCCAGTTCGTCGACTTCATCGCGCCGTCCGGTGCGCGCTGAGCGATCTTTTTGGGCGAGCGCGTCGGCCTGCAGATGCTGGACGCGGCTGGTGAGTTGACGCAATCGACGCGTGAGCATAAAAAACACCACGATGCCCGCCAGCAGGGCAACCGCGAGTACGCTGATGGTGGTGATCCAGATGGCTTTCAGGGTGTAGCTGGAAGACACCGCCTGCAGCAATGACCGGTGGCGCTCGCCCGTCAGTACTGCATAGACGTATCCGGCCACCTGATTGTTGGTTTCAAGCGGATGGACCGAGAAGGTGCGCTTTTGCCGCGGATCACCGGGATTGTCACCGAGCAACGGGTAGGACGCATCGCCACGCAGGAACGCCTCGATCGGCTCGAGCCGCACCTGCTTTAGCGTGGGGGTCACTGACCGGGAGTGCGCCACGACACGCCCGTTGGTGTCAAGCAGATAGACCTCGACACTCGGATTGACCATCATCACGTGTTCGGACAGTCGGGCCAGCGCCTCGCCATTCGGTGTGCCGTCCAGCAACAGATTGGCGTTTTGTGCCATGTACATGGCGATCGGACTGTTGAGCTCCTGATTGAACTCGAGAAAGTACTCGCGCGCCGACCGATCGGCGAGCCACAAAATAAAGAACCCCATCAGCAGCAGCACGATCAGAAAAAACAGACTCAATCGTGCATACAGCGAATTCATGTCTGAGCGCTGTCCGGCATGCGATAACCGACTCCCCAGACCGTGCTGATGTATCGAGGGTTGGACGGATCGGGTTCAATTTTCGCGCGCAAGCGATTGATGTGACTGTTGACCGTGTGCAGATAGCCGCTGTGCGTATATCCCCACACATCCTGCAGCAACTCGGTACGCTTAAAGACCCGGTTGGGCGCACGTAGAAAATACTGCAGCAACTCGAACTCTTTGGCGGTCAGCGTCACCGGCGTGCCGCTGACCGTCACGCTGTGATTGACCGGGCACATCTCGATGTCGCCGACTTTCAGTCGCTGACTGCCCGGTTGTGCGGCAAGCGCATCGACGCGACGAAACAGTGAATTGACTCGCGCGATCAACTCCCCGATACCAAACGGCTTGCTGATGTAATCGTCAGCCCCGGCATTCAGGCCCAGAACGCGCTCGGACTCTGCCGATCTGGCTGTCAGCATGATGATGGGAGTGGAGGCGCTCATCTCGCGCACCTGGCGACAGATCTCAAGCCCGTTGCAGCGTGGCAGAGACAAGTCCAGCATGATCAAATCCCAGGGCTGACCGACGGCGAGACTCAGCCCCTGCAGGCCGTCGGAGATGTGTGTGACATCAGCGCCAAGATCGCCCAGGTGAATAGCGAGCAGGTCGGCGATGTCATGCTCGTCCTCTATTACAAGTATCTTTCTCAAAATCCCGCTCCCGATAAACCCGGCGATGGCCAGACTGCAGTGTCGACAGTTCGCATGAATTCGACGGAATGGCTGCGCGGGAGTTCAGATTTCAACTGTAATCACCTGATAAAACTTGACTACACAATCAAGTTTTGGCCGATTCGTCGAGGCGATTGCGCAAATTGCGGGCAAAAAAAAGGCGGGTGCAAGCACCCGCCTTTGACTGGTTTGATCGACCGCGATTAGTGAATCACGTCGAACTGGTGCAGTGTAAAAGTGCCATTGCCCCAGAAGGTTTCGGTACCGATCTCGATTGCACCCATGCAGGTGTTGTTTCCGATACTGGGAACACCGGCACTCGGGCCCTGAAAACGCACCCACTCGACAAACGCATTCCAGTCGAGCGTGCCTTGGTTTTGCGGGTTATCGGCAACAAACGCTACGTAGCCCCAGCCAAGCGAAGGATTCACGTGCACTGACCAGTCCTGACCACTGATTCTCGCATCGGCAACCTTCGGACCCGGAATCCTGACGACCGGCTTATCGACCCAAACCATCAGCTCGAAGAACTTGTTGTATTCCTCAGCTTCGCAACTGGTGTGAAAGAAAGATTCGAGTGCAACGTTGCGCTCGGCGTTGCCGGTTTCGGAGTAGTGATAGTTGACCGTGAATTGCGGCATGCCATTGATGCGCACCGGCATACCGGTTTCAGCAACCGTACCCGAAATATTAAAACGTGTTTTGCGGCCGTAGTAGACCTGCGGATAAGACTTCACCGAGAACTCGTCACCCTCGGCGCGACCCAGCCAGTTGTAATCCCAGCGGGCGACGTAGTTGCCACGATTGCCGGTGACTTCGATGCACTGGTGCCAGTTGTCCGAGTAGACCGCATCTGACGCCCAGGTGTTGTTTTGCAGGCGATAGTTACCGTACTGGATTTCAAACCAAGGCTCGCACACGCGGGTGTTCAGCAGCGGATTGTCCGGTGTGGCAGTGACGCCGGCAACGACCGCACAGGTCTGGTTGTTTTCAAAGCCGAAACCGGTGTTGCCAACATCGCTGCTGTCGGTCAGACAGATCGGTCGACCATTAGAGGTACCGTTGCTGGCCGGAGCCACAGGCGGGGGTGCCACGTTCGCGCCTGCAGCGTCTGCATTGGCGGTTGCCGAGGTAACCCGGCAACTCTGGCCACCTTCATGACCCCAACCGTCGCCGTCGAAATCAGATGCCGTGGTGGTGCAGACCGGAACGCCGTTGACCGTGGCTGCGGCGCTGCCTGAATTGGAGGTGCCAGACGATGAGCTGCCAGACGAGCTGCTGCTGGAGCTGCCCACACGGCAGGATTGGCCGTTCTCGAAACCCCATCCATCACCGTCCGGATCCGATGCGCTGGACTGGCAGACAGACGTGCCGTCGGACGATCCACCGGTACTGGCCGTGCTACCGCTGGAAGAAGAACCACCGCCCACGCGGCATGATGTTCCGTTCTCCCATCCCCAGCCATCGCCATCCGGATCGGACGCTGCCGATTGGCAGAAATTTGATCCCGACGAGGAAGGAGATGCGCTGTTGGCGGGTGCTCCGCCGATGAACTGGCAGCTCTGGTTGTTTTCCCAGCCCCAACCGTCGCCATCGGGGTCGCTGGCAGACGATGAACAGACGTTCATTGCGACCGCAGGTGAAATACTGATCAGGTTGAGACTGGCGGCAATGAATAAGCCACCAAAGTTAACGATTTTGAGTTTCATATCCGCTCTGATTCGATATACAGTCTTAGGCTACACCGTTTTTGGGCAGCCTGGCTCCACTACAATGTAGGGTATGGCGGCGAATTATCTTCTCTAGCGCATTAACGATTGGTTAGAAACCGTTGGTTCGAGCCTTTGATTAACAACTGGAAATATTCAGAAGCGCTTCTGTGATCCAGTTGTTACAAGTTGAGTTGTGTTTTGCGCCTGTCACACTGGCACGTATTACTGACGGTTCAAGCATCTACTTTTTTGAAGTCCGCCACGCGGCGAAGGTATCGCCACACATACTCAGCAAAGCTCCAGCGCACCTGAATATCGAATGCCGGACTTAAATCCTGCATCACCAACAGTATCGATGCGGTGCCGAATCGGGTTTGCGCGCAACTGCCCTCTTTAAAATTTCTCTCGTGTATATCGAACGGTGTAGCGGCCGCCAACACCTGACGTGCGTTTACACCGGCCAACCTAATGATAGTGTAATAATCGCTAACGTCTACTGCACTTGACAGCCCCACGGGCAACCGAGCTTGTAGATCAGAGAGTAACTGCTGTGGCTCACTGGAATAAGAATGAATCATTCGTTCATCCGGACCGAGCCAGAAAACTGACGCATGATCGTTCTCGGCAAATGTATTGGGCTGCAGATCCAGCGACAAACCGATCTGATCACCCAGACTCGCCAGCAAACTGGCATCGGCAAAGTTGCCGCGCACAATGGCTTTAGCACAAAAAAGATTCTCACCCATCACGACACCGGCGCCGTTGTAGGTAGCGTGTTGCAATGGCGTGTGAATGACCGGCGTGTATTCAGCCACGTGCACGCTCCCCTTTCTCGTCAACAAAAACGGTGTTCGCTACTTTGGCGTCGATGACGCGTCCATCCATCAGCTGTACTTTCACTGCGTCACCTTTTCTTTTCTTGCCATTCTGCAATAAAGCCAGCGCGATCGAGCGATCGAGATTCGGGCTCATGTAACTTGAGGTGACGTGACCGATCGTAGGCATCGGTGGTTTGTCCAACACCTGGGATACGATATGCGCGCCCTCCGGCAACACAAACGCCGGATCGTCTGTCAGCAGACCAACCAGTTGCGGCCTGCCTTCGCGCGCGGTGTCTGTTCTGGACAGTGAGCGCTTGCCGATGAAGTCATCTTTTTTGGTCGAGACGATCCAGTCCATGTCGACATCGTGTGGCGTGACGGTGCCGTCTGTATCCTGACCAACGATAATGAACCCCTTCTCGGCCCGCAGCACGTGCATCGATTCGGTACCGTAGGGACAAATGTCATAGGCTTCACCCGCCTGCATCAGCGTATCCCAGAGGTAGCGGCCATAGCGCGCGGGAACGTTGATTTCATACGACAGCTCGCCGGTAAAACTGATGCGATAGACCCGTGCCGGCACACCGGCGACGTGGCCTGCACGCGTGGTCATGAACGGAAACGCCTCGGCAGACAAATCGATGTCGGTAAGGCTTGCCAAAAGATCGCGCGCCCGCGGCCCGTTGATCGCCGCGACGGCCCATTGCTCGGTCACACTGGTGCAATAGACATTCATCTGCGGCCACTCGGTCTGCAGCCATTCTTCCAGCCAGTTCATCACTCGCGCAGCGCCGCCGGTAGTGGTGGTCATGTGAAAGTGGTGTTCACCCAGCCGGCTGGTGACGCCATCGTCGAAAATCATGCCGTGCTCATTTAGCATGAGTCCGTAACGACAGCCGCCGACCGCAAGCTTCTTCCAGCCGTTGGTGTAGATCATTTCCAGAAACTCGGCGGCGTCCTCACCCTGAATATCGATCTTGCCCAGCGTTGATGCGTCGAGAATACCGACCCGATCGCGCACTGCGGCGCATTCTCGTTGCACCGCGGCGTGCATGTCCTCGGCACCCTTCGGAAAGTAGCGCGGTCGCTTCCAGTCACCGACATCCTCGAACACGGCGTTGTGTTCGACATGCCAGCGGTGCATCGGCGTCTGCCTGATTTGCAAAAACAGATCTCGCGTTTCCTGACCGGCAATGGCACCGAGCGTGATCGGGGTATAGGGCGGTCGAAACGTTGTGGTACCGACTTCAGGAATCTGTGCCCCACGAATCTCGGCCATGATCGCCAGGGCGTTCAGATTGGAGGTCTTGCCCTGATCGGTCGCCATGCCAGTGGTGGTATAGCGCTTCAGATGCTCGACCGACAGATACCCTTCTCTGGCTGCCAGGTGAATATCTGCAGCCGTCACGTCGTTTTGAAAATCGTGGAAGTGTTTGGCCGCACCCTCGCCTACCGGATGCACGGTCGGCACCAGCCAAAGCGGATGAATGGCGCCCTGGCCGTGATCATTGATGTCGTCTGTCGGCAGCTTGATCGGATCGCCCGGGTAACCGGCGGCCGCCGCGGCGGCACGACCGGCTTGCGCACCCTCTTGCAGACACTCGGACGTGGTAAACACACCGTTGCAGGCACCGGCAGAGAAATTGGGATTTACGCTGCGCACCGATTTTTCATCGGGTACGAAGGCGGCGATATCATCGCGGTAGGCGAGTTTGCCGCCACTTTGGCTGAACAAATGCACGCTCGGCGTCCAGCCGCCGGAGCTTGCGACACAATCACATCGCAACTCCCAGGCCTGGCCGGCAACAGATTTTCCATCATCGGACAGCGGCATGATGCGAACTGCATTGACCGCAAGTTTGCCTTTCACCGCTACGATCGCGTGACCAGTGAAATGTTTGATGCCTGCAGCTTCGAGTTGCCCGGTGAGTTCGCCACTGACCTCACGCCGCGTGTCTACCACAATGACTTCGGCCCCTTTATCTGCAGCGTTCAGTGCAACGCGGTAGACGCTATCGTTATTGGTAAAAAATACGATGTTACGCCCGGGCAAAACCGCAAAGCGATTGATGTAGGTATCCACCGCATTGGCGAGCATCACACCGGGTCGATCGTTGTCGGCGAACACCAGTGGCCGCTCGATCGATCCCGCCGCAATCACTACCTGTCGCGCTCGAATTTTCCAAAACCGCTGTCGAGGCGCTTCAGCGTCGGTGCCAGGTGGCAGGTGATCTGTCACCTTTTCCAGAGCAGTCAGGTAGTTGTAATCGAAATAGCCGCTTACCGTGGTGCGCGTAAGGATCGTCACATTGGCGCGGGCTTTGAGTTTGCGAATGGCATCGGCAAGCCACGCGCGTAAAGATTCCTGCTCACCTGTTGGCAGTGACAGTAAAGATCCACCGATCTCGTTCTGCTCATCGATCAACAAGACGCGCGCATCGCCCTCGGCTGCGGCAAGTGCCGCGGCCACACCGGCAGGCCCCGCCCCAACGACCAGCACTTCGCAGTGCGCATGCGTGTTTTCATAGCGATCAGGATCGGGCTGGGTTGGGCTAACGCCAAGCCCCGCTGCCTTGCGGATGAATTTCTCGTAGGTCAGCCACATCGACGCCGGCCACATAAAAGTCTTGTAGTAAAAGCCGGCCGGAATAAAACGCGCCATTGCCGAATTGATCGCACCGACGTCGAATGACAGGCTGGGCCAGCGATTTTGTGACGATGCCTCAAGACCGTTGTACAGCTCGATACAGGTGGCGCGCGTGTTGGGCTCCGTTCTGGCCCCATTTTCAAGCTGCACCAATGCGTTGGGTTCTTCGGAACCGGCGGCAATCAATCCACGCGGCCGGTGGTATTTAAAACTGCGCCCCAGCAACACCACGCCATTGGCAAGCAACGCCGAGGCCAGCGTATCGCCGGCATATCCGCTGTAGTTGTTGCCATCGAAGGTAAAAGACAACGACTGGCTGCGATCGATGCTGCCGCCCGAGGTCAAACGATTTGACTGGCTGTGAGCATCAGTCATGGCGCTCTCCAACATCCGGCCGCGGCGCCCCTACTTCGTAAGTCGCGAGAATTTCATCCTGCACGGTATGGCGCACAGCATTGAACCAGCGCCTGCAACCATGCACATGCACCCAGCGCTCGTAGTGAATGCCCTTGGGATTGGTGCGAAAGAATACATACTCGCCCCACTGTTCGTCTGTCAGTGAAGCGGTGTCGGTTGGGCGTGCGATATGCGCCTCGCCGTGACAGGCGAATTCGGTTTGATCACGCTCGCCACAATAGGGACAGTTAATCAGTAACATGGAAAACTCTCAGTGGGCGACGGCCGCCGCCGCCCCTTCGTCAATCAGTGCACCGGTATTGAATCGATCGATCGAAAACGGCGCGGCGATGGCATTCATCTCACCGGCGGCAATCGAGTGCGCGAACGCGTGACCACTGCCCGGTGTGGCTTTGAATCCACCAGTCCCCCATCCACAGTTAAAAAACAGATTTTCAACCGGTGTTTTAGACAATATAGGAGAGCGATCTACGGTGACATCCACGATGCCAGCCCATTGGCGCAACATACGTAAACGCGAAAACAGAGGAAAGAGCTCGATCAATGGCCCCACGGTGTGCTCGATCAGATCGAAGCTGCCGCGCTGCGAATAGGAGTTATAGGCATCCGAGCCCGCACCGACTACAAGCTCGCCTTTATCGGATTGACTGACGTAGACGTGAATGCCATTGGACATCACCACGCAATTGATGATCGGCTTGATCGGTTCGGATACCCAGGCCTGCAGCGGATAGGACTCCAGCGGTAATTTGAAACCGGCCATCTCCGCCAGCACGCTGCTGTGTCCTGCGGTTACCACGCCGACCTTGCCGGCCTTGATGCGCCCGCGCGTGGTATCGACGCCCACCACTTTGTTGTTCTCGATCTGAAAACCCGTGACTTCGCAGTTTTGAATAATGTCGACGCCAGCGGCATCCGCACCGCGCGCATAGCCCCAGGCCACGGCATCGTGGCGGGCCGTGCCACCGCGTTTTTGCAGCAAGCCGCCCATGACCGGGTAGCGGCAGTTCAGATTGATGAACGGCACCATCTGCTGCACCTGTTGCGGTGTCAGGAATTCCGAATCGATGCCGTTCAGGTGAATCGCATTGCCACGCCGACCGATCTCCTGCATGTCGTGCACGCTGTGCGCAAGGTGCAGTAGACCACGCTGCGAGAACATCACGTTGTAGTTGAGCTCCTGGCTGAGCCCCTCCCACAGCTTCACTGCGTGTTCGTAGATCCCGGCAGAGGCATCGAGCAAATAGTTTGATCGCACGATCGTCGTGTTGCGACCGGTATTGCCACCGCCCAGCCAACCCTTTTCAATGACGGCGACTTTGTTGATACCGCACTGCGTGGCGAGATAATAGGCGGTTGCCAGACCGTGACCACCGCCGCCAACAATCACAACATCATAGGCGGACGCGGGCTCGGGACTGCGCCAGGCGCGCTGCCAGTCCTTCTGCCATGACAGACCGTTACGGGCCAACGCGAATAATGAATAGGCTTTCATGGTTGTCGATTTCAAAAATCCGGATACACGGGGATCGGCAATGCCGGTTTGCGCGCATCCTGTGCAATATTAGTCGGTGAAGGTGTTCCAGGAACGACTCGTCCAGCCTCCCAGGCGATAAAACGAGCGGCCAATTCAACCATTGCGACCCGGTTCAACGGTCAGCCGGCCCGGGTTCTGTACCGGTCGCCCTGAATCCGGGCGACTGGATCCGTTTGATATGGGCTAGGCTGGTGTTACACCACGTAACCGTTCGGACCGCCGCCGCAGTAACTCGAGGGTTGTCAGCAACGCTATCGATATGACAACAAGAATAGTGGCCACGGCGAGAATTGTCGGCGATATCTGCTCGCGGATGCCGGAGAACATCTGGCGCGGGATGGTGCGCTGCTCAACCGAGGCGAGCTGAATGACCACGACGACTTCATCGAAAGAGGTGATAAACGCGAACAGTGCGCCAGAAATTACGCCGGGCAAAATGAGTGGCATCTGCACTTTAAAGAAGGTTCGCACCGGACCTGCACCCATGCTGTATGCGGCCCTGACCATGCTTTGGTCAAACCCGACCAATGTGGCGGTTACCGTGATAATGACAAATGGAATACCCAGCACCGCGTGCGCCAGAATCACGCCCAGGTGCGTATAGGCCAGGCCAAATTCGCTGAACGCGCGAAAAGTACCGGCGGCTGTAATCACCAGCGGCACGATCATCGGCGAGATCAACAGTGCCATGATCTGCTTCTTGTAGGGCATTTCGGAACGGCTCAGGCCCACGGCTGCCAGTGTTCCAAGTGCGGTTGCGATCAGCGTTGCAATAATGCCGATAAAAAAACTGTTGCGCATCGAGCGCACCCATTGGGCATTGTTCCAGACATCTGCCCACCAGCCAGTAGTTGCCTCCGGGTTGACCATACCGTTGGTCAGTATGTCCTTGTACCAGCGCAACGAAAATGCTTCCGGATCCAGTGACAACATGCCGGCAGTAAAAGAAAAATACGGCTCGACATTAAAACTCAGGGGCAGAACGATCAGAATCGGCGCGATCAGAAACAGAAAAATCAGACCACACAGCACTCTGAAGGTGTAGTACCAGAGCCGCTCGCCCCAACCGGCATATGCTGGAAGACTCATCCGGTTAGCCCATCTTCATATTATCGATACCGACAATGCGATCGTACAGCCAGTACAGAAACATCACGATCACCAGCAGCACGCCACCAAGACCGGCGGCAAGATTCCAGTTCAGCGACTTGCGCATGTGAAAGTCGATGAAGTTCGAGATCATCTGTCCATCCTGACCACCGACCAGGGCAGGCGTGATGTAGTAACCGATCGCGACGATAAACACCAGAATGGCTCCGGCCCCAATCCCGGGGATTGTCTGCGGTGCATAGATGCGCCAGAACGCCGTCCAGTTAGTCGCGCCCAGGCTTTTTGCCGCACGAACGTAACTGGGCGGAATTCCTTTCATGACCGAGAACAACGGCAGCACCATGAATGGCAGCAGAATGTGTGTCATCGCGATCAGTGTGCCGAGTTTGTTGTAGATCAGCGAGAAACGCCCATCGTCGTTGGTGACACCGAAAGAGACCAGCAAATCATTGACTACCCCCTGAGATTGCAACATGGCGATCCACGATGTGGTGCGCACCAGAATCGATGTCCAGAACGGCAGCAACACCAGAATCATCAGCAGATTGGATGTTCGCAGCGGCAAGGTGGCAAGCAGGTAGGCGATCGGGTAACCCAGCAGCAGGCAGAACACAGTCACCATTAGCGATATCTGTAAGGTACGCAAAAACAATAATTGGTGGATGCCAAGGTTGACCGTAAACGCCCAGTCACCCAACCCGACCGGTACGTCCACCCGACGACTGGCATCCTGACGGCGATAGCTGCCATCGGCATTTTGTCGGTAGTCGAGCGCGTTGGCGTAGTAGCCGAGCGTCCAGGTATTCGAGGCGGTTTTCATGGCCTCCCAGACCGTGGGATCGGCCCAGTTCTTCTTAACTCCGATCAAAGCCTCTTTAAACGGCGGCTCCAGCTTTGCGGCTCGCCGCGCCGACGAGGTAAACACTGACCGGGTACCGGCCTTTTCACGGTTCACCCGGGTGGCCACTTTGCCGATGGTTTTCGCTTCGCGCGCGGCAATCAGATCGGTTACCAGCGCAGCATACATTGCCTCGTCCGGTTCACTGACAGCATCCCAGTTATCCAGCACAGCGCTGGTTTGAGGCATCAGTTTTGAAAACGTGGGATCGTAGAAACCCTGAAACAGAAAGTACAGGACCGGACCGACAAACGTCACCAGCACAAACAGCAGCAGAGGCAACACCAGCAGGAATGCTCGCCGGCGACTCGTGTACATCGCCTTGTCGAGACGCTTTTTCAGCGAGTCGCCGTCAAGTTCAATCGTTGTTTGGGTCGTCGTCATCGGCGATGGGAATGTGGCGCAAGATACACCGCCCCGACGAACCGGGGCGGCTGTTCAAAGGGCTGCGCTGAGCGCGCAACCCCCGACGATTACTTCGCCAACCAAGCGTTGAACTGCTCGTTCAACTGGTCCTGATTGTCAGCCCAGAATTCAAAATCGTTCTGCAGAGCATTTTTCATGTTGGCAGGTGCAGTCGGCATGTGCACATCCATCTTCAGATCGGGCTG
>CAZYDV010000136.1:0-15097 GCA_964646405.1 uncultured Granulosicoccaceae bacterium
ATATCTTTAGACATTCATTATAGATTTTGCTGTGACCTTCCATAATTAGCCCGGTGTTGTCATACGCAATGTAAAAGGGATTATTCGGACGTTTGCCGTTGATTTCATGAAGTTCCACTTCGTCTCCATCGCAGCCCTGTCGATCTGCGTTGTTATGTACCACGTTATGAGTCCGATAACGCTGATAGTTTCCGATTGTTTCAATCATTGCATCCCGCTGTGAAGTCGATTGAGGCCTGGACTTCGATCGCACCATCATTTCGTAAAGGCGGCTTTTCGGAAATATTTCGTGCGTAACCCAATCGGCACTTGTGGAGAGTGTGAGCATGAGTGGTGGCTGATCAGAACGAAAGTCAATGGAACTTGCCAAATCATCAATGAGTGTGTAGCGACTTGCCTCGAATGCTGGGTTCAGAAGTACTATCAAATCACCAAAACCCCTGATCAGTTGCAGTTTCTCATCACTACTCTCTGCAGTATTCGGGGAGTCTGTCGCTGACGGACGCTTAGCAAGCACACGACGATCAATTCGACTTGCTTTTGCATCATGGCTCTCAGGCGTCGCTGACGCCAGGACATTCGCGTATAGCACATCTGAAGTCATATTGAAGACAATGCGCCCGCCAAAGCTGTGACCGATAACGATCAGATGGTGCTTTACACCGGCTCCATCACTATCTACTAATTCATCACCGGTATGGTAGCGATTGAGCGCCTGCAGAACATAATTCATGTGTCCACGGCTTACCTCGTCTGCGATCTGCTTGCTTTGAAAGTAGAAGAACGGCTCGGCCAGTTGCAGTCGAGTACGCGCTCCATTCCAGGCGAGCAACACGCCATTTATCAGTGTTTTCTCGGACTCTGGTCGGTTAAAAAACTCCGCAAGCTGTTCCACGATTTTCTTAAATTCTCTACTGTAGTCCTCGTCCGGCTTCGCGTTTCCTGTCCATCCATGGACATGCACTACACTTACTATGCGTTTGTAAACTTGACTCTTAAAAATATTGAGCACGTTCTCGCGTTCTGTTGGTGAAGAGAGATCGCAAACATTATTTGCAGTGAAGCGAGATTCTGAATCAGGAAGAGAAGCTTCGTGTGAGTTCGTATGAATAGTTTCCAAGTCAGTATAGAGACAGTCAAATACTGCGCGACTCGCCTCGAATGAAGTTGTCTCAGAATCTCCAGAGCTAAAGTGTCCTGCATCATCAAATACAAAGGTCGACAAGCGGTAGTTCTGTGGGAGATTGTACTCAGTTCGTGCGCGACCAGGCTCGGCAGGAAAGAACGCACTGATACTCAAAAATATTATAAATACACTAACAATAGCGAGGCCTAAAAATCCCAGTCCCTGTACGATACGTGCTCCCAAGATAATATCCTCGTGGTCCGTAATTGCACGCGTGCATTACTGCGAGAACTAAAAAGCTGGAAAAATTTATGTAATTCTGTAGCGTGCGTTACTGTTATTATTTAATTGGAATAGTACGTGTCACTGCTTACGTTTTTGGAACCCTACTGCGTGTGAGCATTTACTGTCAAGAAATAGCGCTGCTGCTTGACCTATCTGCTGCATATCCCATGCGTCTGAGTTTTGCTCGCACGTTTTTCGATTCTAATTGTGACACCGGTAGTCTAAACGGTGATGCCGTACAGTGGGTATTGCCGCCACGGCCAGCTAGCTCTTTTGACTTGGCCAGCCACAATGTCTGGCTTGTGCTGTTGTGTCCCTTCCGGCCCTGCCGGAAGGGATACTCAGCGCTTGGCGGAAGGGGAGTTCTTCCTGCCGGCAGTGATAAACCAGACAATTGGATGAGATTATCCGCACTGGTTATTGGGGCACAGGTACAAGCGCAGTTTGCTTGAATAGTGGGATACAATGGGCAAAGCGGAGTGCCAGATGCAGTTTGGGACTGTTAAACCCTCGATAAGCGAACTCACTATCATGCGGCAAATTGAATACATCACCGTCGATGTTTTCACCGATCGTCAATTCGGCGGCAATCAGCTTGCGGCGGTACCGGATGCAACAGGGCTGTCCGATAAGCAAATGCAGCAGATCGCGCGGGAATTCAACTTAAGTGAAACAACCTTCGTACTGCCTTCCGAACGGCAGGATTGCGACTGCCGGGTTCGGATCTTCACGCCAATGGCCGAGATGCCGTTTGCAGGTCACCCCAATGTAGGTACGGCGTTTGTGTTGGCGAACACCGGCAGGGTACTCGATAAAACAATTCCCGCATCCAAAGATGCACTGGTGTTTGAAGAGCTTGCCGGCATCGTTGAAATGCAATTGCAACCCAATGGTGCACGGTTGCGCTCGCCACAGTCTTTCGCAGAGCTTCAGGTATTGGAAACGAACGTGATAGCCGACGCCTGCAATCTGAGCAAAGACGAGATCGATACCAGGCAACACGAACCAGTGATTTGCTCTTGTGGTGTCCCTTTTACCATTGCCGCCGTCACGTCCAGAGACGCCCTGACCAGGGCCGCACCGAAGCGTGTTCGATGACGTGTTCACACGTGAACAAAGCACCGGAATCCACCTGTATTTCGTAGCGGATGACGGTGTCGTTCACACCCGTATGTTTGCCCCGCAACACGGCATACTCGAGGACCCGGCTACCAGCAGCGC
The DNA here is from genome assembly GCA_964646405.1 of uncultured Granulosicoccaceae bacterium. Taxonomy (GTDB): domain Bacteria; phylum Pseudomonadota; class Gammaproteobacteria; order Granulosicoccales; family Granulosicoccaceae; genus CAKZSB01. The sequence goes on from CAZYDV010000136.1 coordinate 2,633, forward strand.
AAACGTGGCGTTGGCAGGCCTGCTCACTGCACTCGCGCCACAGACCGATGCGAATCTCGACTTCACCATCGAACAGGGGGTCGATATGGGGCGCGCGTCTCTATTGCATGCCAGTGCCAGTAAATCCAACGGCGTGGTCGAGGCGACCTGGATCGCAGGTCAGTGTGTGCCGATGATGCGTGGGACGCTGGATTTGCACGAAGGCTGACCTTTTCAGAGATTTTCTGAGCGTCCTGTTCGTGCAACGGAGTCGTCCTCCCACGAAAAACACTGTGGGACCTGGTCTCCGACCGGGGAACTAGTACGGTGGGTGTTGTTTCCGGTGTGGCATGTTCGTGCAACGGAGTTGTCCTCCCACGAAAGCCACTGTGGGACCTGAACACCGTTCGGGGAACAAGTATGGTGGGTGTTGTTTCCGGTGTGGCATGTTCGTGCAACGGAGTTGTCCTCCCACGAAAAACACGGTGGGACCTGGTCTCCGACCGGGGAACAACTATGGGTAGCCTTCTTCCCCACACGGCTTGCTCACTCGACGGAGCCCGTCCCCCACCAGATAGACGCTCAATGGCTATTCACTCCATTGAACCTGCAATGGCAGCCTTGGCACCCCGCGAAACACCATGGATCGATGCCATTGCAGATCACCTGGCGCTCGCTCGATATAGCGGGCACGCTGTACCAAACGCGTAAACGCGATCTGCCCCTCCAGTCGCGCCAGTGGAAAACCCAAACAAATATGCTTTCCCCAGCCAAAAGCCAGATGCGCAATTGATTTGCGCTGAAAGTTCAGATGATCAGGCTCGTCGTACACACGCGGATCGCGATTGGCGGCCGACAGCATTAAAAACACCCGCTCCCCTGCAGCCAGCGTCTTACCATGCAGTTCAATCGGCTGCGCGACCACGCGTCCGGCTGACAGGTTGGGTCCATCGTAGCGCAACACTTCCTCGACGGCTGCAGCGGCCAGGGTGGGTTGCTCGCGAAGCAACTCGATCTGCTCTGGAAATTCCAGCATCGCGAGCAAGCCGTTTGACAACAGGCTGGTGGTGGTCTCGTGACCGGCAAACAGCAGCAGGATGCAGGTGGCAATCAGCTCGTCATCAGTCAGTGTGTCGCCAGTATCGGCATCGCGGGTCTGACTGAGGCGTGTGATCAGATCATCTTGCGGTACTGCCCGGCGTTCGCTGATGAGCTGCAGGAAAAAGTCGGCCATCTCGCGCGTGGCGGCTTCGGCAACGGCATACTTTTCCGCCGATGCTCGGGCGCTGCCGATAAAAAGCGCTATCTCGTCAGACAATGTCTTGATGCGGGCCAGCTCGGATTCTGGCACGCCGAGCATATCCATAATGACAAGCGCCGGCAGCGGCCCTGCGAAGTCGCCGATAAAGTCAAACTCTCGGTTTACCGACAACGAATCGATCAAGCGGTCCGCCCGTCGCTCGATCAGCTCACGCTGCGCATTCATGCTGGTGGCGTTGAACACCTGGCCGGTCAGCTTTCGCAGTCGCGTATGATCTGGCGCATCTTTAAACACCATCCAGCGCGCCAGATAGCGGATCAGGCTCGCGATGCTTGTGCGTTGCGCCTCAGGCATGGTCGCGAAAAACGGATGCAGTCGATCCGACGACAGTGACATGTCCAGCGCCAACTGTTTAACATCGCTGAAGCGTGTGATCAGCCACGCGCGCAGGTGCGGATTGAAGTGCGCAGGATCGTGCTCGCGCAGGGCTGCCAGTGCCGGAAACGGATCCGCCATCGTCGCGGCGTCAGCCGGGTTAAACTCGTATTGCGATGATTGAATCATTCGTCGATGTCGCCAGCCAACGCGTAGACTTGAAAGTCGATGTTAAGACGACAACGGCTAGTGAAATCCAGAGTTGTCGCGCTGTACAGTCCAATAGTAGCGCCAGCACCGCAGCGCAATCAATGACACAACCTGAGGCATGTTTGCGATGACAGACAATCAGGCCAAAAGCCACCAGCCCTTCGCAGGCCTCGTGGTACTCGACTTCACGCAGGTGATAGCCGGCCCATTGGCAGCCCAGCTACTGGCAAACTCAGGGGCCAGCGTAATCAAGGTGGAGTCCTTTTCCGGTGACCAGTTGCGGTCCATGCTTAAGACCGAGAAGCAGCCGCGCGCGGAAGATTCCCCGGCGTTTTCCGCCATCAATCGATCAAAGCGATCGATCGCCATCGATTTGAAAAGCGAGAAGGGTCTGCAGGCGATCTTGCGGATTGCCGGGCAATGCGATGTGTTGGTCGAGAACTTTCGCCCCGGCGTGGCCGAACGGCTGGGTGTGGGCTATGAAGCGATTCAGGCAGTCAAAAGCGACATCATCTATTGCTCGATATCTGGCTTTGGGCAGTCCGGGCCATCGTCACCACTGCCCGCCTACGATGGCGGCATACAGGCCGCATCAGGCATGATGTCGACCACCGGGCACCCGCAGACGGGTCCCGTGCGCACCGGATTTCTCTGCGTTGATGTCCCCACGGCATTGCACAGTGCCTATGCGATAAGCACCGCACTGTTGCGGCGCGAGCGTACCGGACAGGGTCAGCGCATCGACGTCAGCATGCTCGACACCGCACTGCTGATGCAGGTCTCAGCGGTCACCAAACAACTGCACGATGGCACGCCAAGCGGGCTAGCCGGCAATGCGTCGCCGGCAAAGTCACCGCTTGCCAATACGTTTCAAACGGCCGATGGCTATCTCACCGTCAGCGCGGTGACCGAGGCACATATCAAAGCGATCCTGAAGGCACTGTCGCTACCGTCAGATTTCTATCAGGCGTACATGGACAACGAGACGGGCTCGAGCGTCCATCGCACCATCATGCAGAAAATTGCCGAGGCGTTTCAACGCCAGGAGACCGCGCACTGGGAAACCACACTAAAGGCTGCAAAAGTATCCGTGCAGTCAGTCAACACGGTCGCAGACGCGCTGGACATAGCAAGCGTGCAACAACGGCCGATTGTCGAACAAGCCACAGGCGCTGGTATGGGTGCCACCTTCAGTGCCCGTGACGATGGTCCGATCGCTGAAGGTTTCGCACCCGCTATCGGTGAGCAGACCCGCGAGGTTTTATCGGAATTTGGCTTTAGCGAATCGGAGATTGGAGAGCTCAGCGCCTGCGGCGCAATTGCAGATTGAACAGGCTGCAACCTATCCTCAATCATCCAGCGCCTGATTGACAGCGACACGCATGTCGTCGCCGAGCGGCACCTTTGAACCAAGGTACTGAGCCATAATCACGCCGATTACATCTTCACGCGGATCGATCCAGAAGTAGGTACTGGCCGCACCGGCCCAGCCCACTTCGCCAAAGGTAGTATGGCCCATCGCGTGACCTGGCCAGGCTGCAACACGGCCGGCAAGCGAGTAGCCGTAGCCGTGCAATGCGATCGGCCCAAGGCGCAACGGATAGTCACGTTCCAGAATTCGATTGGCCCACAACATTTCCAGTCCAATGCGACTGATCAGGCGGTTGCCATCCGCATCGCGACCATCGGCAAGACAGCGCGCGAGACGCAGATAGTCGCTGGCGGTGGAGAACAACCCGTGGCCGCCACGTGCAAACCCCGGATCATCCATCGGGTTGTCCAGATGGGCCTGGGTGGGGCGCAGTGTCTGAGGCCCAGTGTCGAATTCAAGAATCGAGTCCAGATCCGGTGCGCCGAACATCGTCATGATTCTTTGGCGTTCTGACTCCGCTACCATAAAACCTGTGTCAGACAGGCCCAACGGTTCAAACAGTCGTGTTTGCAGCACCTGCTGCAGCGACGCGCCCTCGACAATCTCCACGATGCGCGCGGCCACATCAATCGATGCAGAGTACTGCCAGCCGATACCTGGATCGAAGGCCAGACCAAATGGCATGAGATGCTCAACGACCTGGGCCAGCGACTTGTCGGCGCCAAGGCAACCGCTGCCTCGCATGCCATCACCAACCGGGCAGCCGCGCAGAAAACCATAGGAAAAGCCGGCGCGGTGCGTCAGCAGATGTTCAACCGTCATCATCGTGCGCTGCGCACGGGTGCCGCCGGCACCGTCGTGCACTGGCATTGCGGCAATTTCCGGGATGTAGGCGGCCACCGGATCCATCAGCCGCATGCGGCCCTCCTCGACCAGCATCATGATCACTGCGGCCACCACGGGCTTGGTCATCGAATAGATGCGATAGATCGGAACCTCTGGAAGCGCGACACCATTTGTTGCATCGGCGTGGCCGACACGACCGGACTGCCAGAGTTGGCCGGCTCTCGCGATTTGCCACTCAACCCCGCTAAAGGCGCCCGCGTTAACGTGGGCTTGCGCTCGGGCACGGATACGCTCAACTCGATTGGTTGTCATGGATCGGTCCGGTGGTCGATGTGAAGTGCAAGCTATCGCGGTTTTGCCGATGATGCAACGTGCTTTGATTGTAAACGGTCAATAGCCATCTCATGCCAAATGCCGATGTTTATCAAATACTGGCTTACTGCAATCGCCTAGGCCTCAACAGAGGATATCTGGTTTATGCGGATATGGATGGCGTCGTACCCGACAGTTACAGCATTGCGCAATGCCAATGTGGAAATGTTTGTATCCTCGATAGAACTGGGCGGATCACTCGAACTGTTGAACAGGAGTGTTTGGCAGTTGGCGCAAATGATTGTCGAGGGTGCGTGTGGTGCACCCGAATTGCGTTAGACGTCATGTCTTCACGAACGCAAGGATTTTCTGAAACGACTTCGGTGTTATCTAATTTGAGTAAATATCAGAGGTGGTTTTGGACTGGAGGGGGCCTTGCCAGTGATTTTGGGTTAGCTATCCGCTTTAAACGAATCGATGAGATAGTCGGTAAAACCCTTGGCAGAGGGTTTCGCACTCCTGCCTCCTGATAGCACAGCGTTTACTGCGACTTTCCCTATCTCCCAGTCTGGAAATAGTTGGACCAGCTCACCACCGTCAATCTCTGCCTTGTAGCCCCAAAGGCTGGTTGTAACAATGCCTAAACCTGATACCGCAGCGGCTGTGGCCGCCTCGTTTACGGTAACCGTAATTTGGCTTTCGACCTTAACCGAGAGTGTTTTGCCTCTCTTTTTGAACGTCCAACCCGACGGCCCCATGCCAGACGGTCCTATCACTACACGATGATTGGCAAGATCTGCAGGTGTTTTGGGTGTTCCTGCCTTTTTCAGATATTCAGGCGAAGCTAACACCATACGCGGCGTTTCACCGATCTTGCGGGCGACCAGGTTTGAATCGGGTAGTGGACCAAATCGAATCGCAACATCGATTGCCTGATCAATCAAATCCTGCATTGATCAATGGAACCTGCCGATGCCAGCGCGGTATATTATCGACACGGATGGAACCATTGCCTACTCAGAAGTGAATCCGGATTATACACGTCGTCCAGAGCCGTCAGATCTGTTCCCGGTACTGGCTAAACTATCTAACAGTTCAGCTGCATAAAACCTTCAGTTCTCCACAATTGACACGGGATCGGATAAGTATTCGGTACCGTGTTAGTTGTTTTGAGCATCAGCAGTATCGAAAGTGGGCAAATGGCTGTGTATGGCCGGTCATCCGTTTTTTCTGTTCGATATGAATCTATTGTTCGAGTTCACTGGCGATAGCTTTTTAAGCCGACGGGACCCATCGGTCCGGCACCGCGCTAGTGGTGTCTATTCTTGGCAAGCGCACTAAAGCCAGTGTTCTGCACGATGCGCCATGGGATCCGGAAAACAGATGATTGAAAGCGTGACGCCGCAGGCGATGCCGAATACGCCAGCATCATTGCGGCTTCACGAAGTTTGGTATTCTGATGATTACCGCGGACAAAAAAGGCGCCCAACAACAATAGGGCGTAACTTCGACGCGCTGTTGTTTGCTCACTTCAGTTGGACAGATCTGGCAAATAATCAGTTCAGATGAGCATCACGCCCACGCGGGCCACTGCAAGGTCAAGCGGCATCCTTGCCATCTCGCTTGGCGCCATACTCGCCACTGGCTATTTCTTCAGCCTCAATACTCTCGAACAGCGCCTTGAAGTTGCCTTCCCCGAAGCCGTCATCGCCTTTGCGCTGAATAAATTCAAAGAAGATCGGTCCGATGACGGTCTTTGAAAAGATCTGCAGCAGAATCTTTGTCTCCCCGCCGTTTACTACGCCTTCGCCGTCAATCAGGATGCCGTGCTGCTTCATTCTATCGATAGGTTCTTCATGGTCCGTCACGCGTTCGTGTGACAGGTCGTAGTAAGCATCCGGTGGGCCGGGCATGAATGTCACGCCACGATCAGCAATCGCATCGACGGACTGATAGATATTTTGTGCGCCTACTGCAATGTGTTGAATACCTTCGCCGTTGTACTTTTTTAAGTAGTTGACGATCTGGCCGGTCTCACCGCGATCTTCGTTGATCGGAATCCGAATGCGGCCGCAAGGAGAGGTCAGTGCACGGCTGTAGAGGCCGGTGAATTTGCCCTGGATATCGAAAAAGCGGATCTCTTTGAAATTGAACAGATCACTATAGAAGTTAAACCAGACATCCATGTTGCCTTTGAACACGTTGTGCGTCAGGTGATCCAGATAATAGAAGCCTTCGCCAATTGGATGGGCATTGGTAATCCAGTCGAACTCATCGTTGTAGACGCTTTGATCAGAATACTTGTCGAAGAAGTAGATCAGTGATCCGCCGATGCCGATGATCGCGGGCGCATTCATTACCTTGCCGTTCCCTTCATAGGGCTCGGCGCCGTTTTTCACTGCGTGGTCGAACGCGTGCTTTGCATCCACCACTCGCCAACCCATGGAAGGCGCGCAGGGTCCGTGCGCGTCGATGAAGGCCGCCGCATGGGTGTTCGGCTCGGCATTAATCAAGTACGAGATATCGCCCTGCTGCCAGAGTTCGACTGCTTTGGTTTTGTGATTCGCCACATGGGTGTAGCCCATGCGCGAAAACGTATCGCGCAGCGCCTGCGGATCGGGGTGGGCAAACTCGACAAACTCGAATCCGTCAGTGCCGGCCGGATTGTCAGGGGTAATCGTGGCGCGAGGTGCATGGTGCGGAAAAGGACCCATCCCAAATCTCCTGTCGATACTCTTAGTCTTTATCGACAGTAATCTTAGTGCATTGAATGTGGTTTAAGTGTGTAAAATATGTGCTGATTGGCTGCAAAAAGACGTAAAAAATGCGATATTGTTCAATATGATGCACAAAAAACTCGATAAATACGATTTTGCCATTCTGCGAACGCTTGAAACCGACAGCGCGCTGACCAATGCACGCATCGCTGAAAGAGTGGGTTTATCAACATCACAATGCTCAAGGCGTCGAGCAGCGCTCGAAGCCAGCGGTGTGATCGTCGGCTACCATGCGCGGCTGGATCCGCAGGCCATGGGCCGTACCCTGCGGGCTGTGGTGCGGGTCAACCTGGCGTCTCACAGTAAAGACAGCGCCGCAGAATTCGCATCTCTTGTCGCGCAATCAGAAGAAATTCAGGATGCTTTCGCGGTGTCTGGTGATGCTGACTACGTGTTGCTGATTCAGTGTGAAAACCTGACCGCCTTTGCGAACTTTGTACATGAAACTCTGTTGCCGTTTCCGAACGTTGGGCAGGTCAAGTCAGAGATTGTATTACGGGGTTTGAAGTGACCTGTGCTTCACTTCCCGCCCATCAGTCCGGCAAGAACGCCGCCCGGTTCAGCCTCTTTGGTCCAGCTGAATGTTCCCCGCTCCAGCATTTCACGCGCGGCATTCAATTCACCGGCAATGGCCGCGCGTGCCAGTGCGCCACCCACACTCAGGCGTTTTGCGCCTGCTGCAGACAGTGCTTCCACGCTCGCACCAGCCACCATGGGCGCGAGCACGTTGACCGGTTTCGAAACTGAAGAAACCACCTCGGCCACCTGCTCGATGGTTTTGAGTGCCGGGGCATAGAGTACATCGGCACCGGCCGCGGCAAACGCCTGCAGGCGTTTGATGGTGTCGTCCAGATCGTCCACGCCCCATAGTAGATTCTCTGCCCGTGCGGTCAGCATGATGGGTACCTCGGCGCTGTGTGCGGCTTCTGCTGCTGCCGCAATGCGTTCAACGGCGTAAGAGAAATCATAGATTGGTTTGGCTTTGTCGCCGGTGGCATCTTCGATCGACGCCCCGGCTAAACCGGTTGCCGCCGCGCGGCGGATGCAGTCGGCCACACCGTCGGGCTCGTCGGCGAATCCTTTTTCCAGATCGGCGTTAACAGGCACAGTGGTGCTGGCTGCCAACTGGCGACAGTGCTCGATCTTTTCATCCAGAGTGACTTGCATGTCCATGCGACCGAGCGTGAACGCGAAGCCTGATGATGTGGTCGCGAGTGCCGGATAGCCGAGCGACTGCAACCTGACCGCTGAGCCAATGTCCCACGGATTGGGAATCAGAAACGCGCCGTCTGCTTCGTGCAGGCGTTGAAACTGGGCTACTTTTTCCGCCTGAGTTGGCATGAGTCTCACTCCGTGTGTTGATGGTGGGGCGGATCTGGCAAAGTAGACGTTGTACAATGCCTTGGGCTGGCTGCAAAGATTCACGGGGGTTTAGTGTATCCGTTAAACAGCGTAACAGAGATTGGTAACCTCGGTACCCGGCAGCTGGCCTGCCAAACTCCAATAGATAACACGCAGCGTGGGCAAGGCGATATTAGCTATCTCGCTTACGCGTCGGGTTTCCAATGGCCCGGTCAGTACCGTCAGTGGTAGCCTGCAGCGTGGGCAAGGTGATATCGGCTACCTCGCTTACGCGTCGGGTTTCCAATGGTCCGGTCAGTATCGTTAGTGGTAGCCTGCAGCGTCGGCTAGGCGATATTAGCTACCTCGCTTACGCGTCGGGTTTCCAATGGTCCGGTCAGTATCGTCAGTGGTAGCCCGCAGCGTCGGCTAGGCGATATTAGCTACCTCGCTTACGCGTCGGGTTTCCAATGGCGCGGTCAGTACCGTCAGTGGTAGCCTGCAGCGTGGGCAAGGTGATATCGGCTATCTCGCTTACGCGTCGGGTTTCCAATGGCCCGGTCAGTATCGTTAGTGGTAGCCCGCAGCGTCAGCAAGGAATTGTCAATAACCTTACTGCCGCAACAGTCCCATCAATTCTTCCATATCAATGCGCGCCGAATCGGTACCCGCCAGCAGTGAATCGGCCAGATCCCGTTTCGTTGCGTGCAGCTCCTGAATCTGTGCCTCGATGGTGCCGGCTGTGACCATGCGATAGATCGTCACGGGACGCTGCTGGCCGATCCGATGGGCGCGATCAGAAGCCTGGTCCTCAACCGCCGGATTCCACCAGGGATCCATGTGAATCACATAGTCGGCGGCGGTCAGGTTCAATCCCGTGCCGCCGGCGGTCAGTGATATCAGAAACACATCGCCTTCACCTGCCTGAAATGCTGCCACCCGCTCGCTGCGTTTTTTGGCAGGTGTGCTGCCATCCAGGTACTGGTAGCTGATTTTTTCCCCCTTTAAATGCTGTTCCAGTATTTTCAGATGATCGACGAACTGCGAAAACACCAGCACTTTGTGGCGATTGGCAAGTAACTCTGAAAGGGTAGTGGCAAACAGCGCAAGCTTTGACATTGGCCCGCTCCAGTTCGACTCGACCAGCTTGGGGTTGCAGCACAGTCGTCGCAGACGCATCAACTCGGACAGTATTCTGAGCTTTTGCTCTCCTGCTTTGTCGCTGTTTGCAGATTGTTCCAGCTGATCCAGCGCGTTCAGACGTAAGGCCTCGTACAGCACAGCTTCTTCGGCTGACAGTTCCACCGTCAGGTTGATGTCGGTACGGGGTGGCAGATCCTTCAATACATCGCGTTTGTTGCGTCGTAATATGAAGGGAGACACCAGCGAGCGAAGTTGTTCGCGAATAGCCTCATCGCCGTCGCGTTCGATCGGCAGCGCAAAGGCTGAGCGAAACTTGGCCTCTGAACCCAATAACCCCGGATTCAGGAATCCGAATATCGAGTGCAGATCCATCAGGTTGTTTTGGATCGGGGTGCCGGTAGCGGCAATTTTAAAATCGGCATTGAGTGTTCGGGCGGCTTTTGCACGGCCTGTATTGGCGTTCTTGATCGCCTGTGCTTCATCCAGTACAGCGGTGTGCCACGTCACGCTGGATATTTCGTCGATATCGTTGTGCAGCAACCCATAACTTGTGATCAGCAGGTCAAAAGGCCCCGGGTTTTCAAGCATCGCCTTGCGCTCATCAGCGCTACCCCCGTACAGGCGCAGATTAAACGTGGGCGCAAATCGTTGTGTCTCCTGTATCCAGTTACCGGTTACCGATGTGGGTGCTACCACCAGCGCTGCACCCTCAGGCGCCCGGTGCAACAATAGCGCAAGCGTTTGCAGCGTTTTGCCCAGGCCCATATCGTCGGCAAGGCACGCTCCGGTTGACAGTGCCCCCATGCGGGCAAGCCATTGATAACCTTCCAGTTGGTACGGCCGCAGATCTGCCTGCAGTGTAGAGGGCAACAGCGCACTGGCATCGCTTGCGGCGCGCAGTTTGTCGCGCCAGGTTTTCCATTTTTTGTCTGCCGAGATTTTTGCCGAATCCAGCAATGGGTTAAGCGCCAGGGTTGCCAGCGGATGCAATCGCTCTTCGTCGCCCGATTTTCTATGTGTGTTGCTATAGGTTTGCAGTGCGTCGAGTTGCGTTTTTAGTGTTTTCGACAGCGCCAGAAATTCACCCTTTTCAAGTTCGATGAAACGCGAACCTGGGCTTTCTCTGAGCAATTCCATTAAACGGGCCAGAGACAGAGCGTCGTCATCGGTGTATTGCAGCTCGCCACTGGCGCTGAACCATTGTTCTGCAGATTTTATTGATAAATGCATGTTGCCAGTGTCTGCCCGTGCGCTGACCCGATACGGAACATTCTCTGGCCACAGGCATCGAACAGCGGATTGCTGAAGTTCATCGAGCAATTCAAGGGCCTGCTCTGTACTGCGAATCTGAACCACCGTGCGGCCGTCAAACACCTGTGTCAATACTTGCGAATCAGTGATAAGCGACTGCATCAATTCACGTTCGCGTTCCAGCTCGCGCTGCACCGGAACCGTTTCGGTAGTACCTTTCACATAGACCACGTGACCACCTTCGCCGGCATCGAAAAAAACACCGCTATCGGCAATCGGTTCAACGACTATTCGGACGCTGAGCACATCACCTGCAAAAGTTAGTTGCAGGGCGGGCTCGGGGTTTCCCGGTAGCTGCTCGGTCGTCTCATCCTGTGAATCGCTCTGCACGGCTATATCGTCGGCCAGCGACGCCACCAGATCCAGCAGGCGCTGTCTGGCACCGAGCGGTACACGCAAACCATCCTGATCCGGCAGCGCATCGTGGATTCGCAGTTGTGCTGAACTAAAGTGAGTGACCTCTATCGTGTGGTTGTTGTTGTTCCACCGGGATTGATATCGTGCGCTGCCTCGAGGATTTGGTTGCATGCTTAACTGCAGACCATCGGCCTGTGTCTCGATGTTCAGAGTGACCGGGCGCTCGACAATATCGACCTTGTTTCCCTGGGTATCGATAACGTGTGGGTGGTCAATCAATTCATACAGTGCGGTATCACCAATCTCGTACTCGACGGACTGATTGTGCCAGTTGTAACTCGTGTGGGTATCAATGTTGCGCGCAGCGGCTCTGTCCTTTTCAATCAGAAAATCCATCTCCGCATACTTTTCATGCAGTCGTTTCAGCGCGACCGGTTTGCCCTTGCTCCAGGTCCCCGTTTTGCTCATACGTTGCTCGCGAGGCTCAACCCGCAAATATCCAAAGTCGCCTGTGTCCGCTATCCACACCAGACGAGAGACGACGGCCTTCTTCTGAATGGCGTCTTTGTCGCCAGTGTCAGCCTGCGGCTCCTGGGGTATCAGACTCTCCAGCTTACGCATCGAGTATTCCCAAAGCTCAACCGGCTGCACCAGGTTGGTCAGACTGACGGTATTCAGCACCTCGTGCTGTGCTGCACTATCGCGCTCAATGTAGGCGGGTTTAAGCGAGGCCGTCATGCCGGCCGCCTCCAGTACCGTCAGCGACTCGGCTGCCACCCAGGCATAGCCGCTTTCGCTGGCGTTCTCAAACAGACGCTGCAGCATCATGTAGTGGCTGCGGTTGGCAGGGGGTTGATAGGCCTGGTTCCAACGGCTGGCGATGGCCATCAGCAGGGTGAGCATGCCAAAGCCGTGGATTTCGACAGGCCGCGTGCGCAGAGCAGGGTGATGGGCGTTTTCGACTAACTCGAAAAGCGGTTCCAGTTGTGAGGCCATCTGATTTGATTTTTTCATCGAGCGCAGTTCGAGCAGCAGCGCTTTGGACTCCACAGTGCCCTCTCTCGCCAGCGACAGCAGCGATAGGGCGAAACTCAGATAGGAGGGGTAGACCTTGCGTTTTCGGGTACCCGTGCGTTCGGCCTCAATCGCTGCTCTGATGTGAGAAATGGCGACGACGTCAT
>CAZYDV010000137.1:0-15083 GCA_964646405.1 uncultured Granulosicoccaceae bacterium
GCTGGTCGATCCGCTGGCCGAGACCTTCGACGTCACCCCGCAGACGATTCGACGTGACCTCAAACAACTGTGTGAAATGCAGCTATTGCGGCGCATTCACGGCGGTGCGATCGCGCCGGCGGGTGTGGCGAATCTGGGTTATACCGCGCGCCAGCAAGTCGCAAGCGCGGGCAAACGGCGTATCGGTGCGCACTGTGCGCAGATGATTCCGAACGATTCATCGCTGTTTATCAATCTGGGTACCACCACAGAGCAAGTGGCAGCGCATCTGGTCAATCACACCTCGATGCTGGTGATCACCAACAACATCAATGTGGTGATGACCCTGCGCGACTGCGAGGGCATCGACCTGATGACGGCGGGCGGGCGAGTCCGGCGCGAAGACGGCGGCATCGTCGGCACTGAAACTGAACAGTTTTTCAGCCAGTTCAAGGTGGATTTTGCGGTCATTGGCGTGTCCGCCATCGAGCCCGATGGCACTTTGCTGGAATACGATAACCGGGAAGTCAACGTGACTCGGGCGATCATCTCCAACGCGCGGGCCGTGATGCTGGTGGCCGACGCAACCAAGTTTAAACGCAGTGCGCCGGTGCGAGTCGCACCGATCGATGCCCTGACCTGGGTGGTCACCGATCAGCCGCCGCTGCCGGAATTTGCTGAATGTTGTGCTAGAAATAACGTTGAACTGGAAGTTGCAAGCGCAGAGTCTGCCCGGTGAGCGCCACCGTGTCTCCATCCAACCTCACTACCAGAGTGCCGCAATTTGGCGATTGAGCTCAAGCAGGTCAGCAAGCGCGAGGGCGCCGATCAGCATATCTATGAAACCAGCCTGGCGCTGCAACCGCAGGGGTTCAATATCCTGCTGGGCACGACGCTCGCTGGCAAGACGACGCTGATGCGGCTGATGGCAGGGCTGGAGCCGCCTACTACCGGCGAAGTCTGGTTCGACGGCCGAAACGCCACCGGCGTGGCGGTGCAAAAGCGCAACGTCTCGATGGTCTATCAGCAGTTCATCAACTACCCCAATATGAGCGTGTTCGAGAACATTGCCTCGCCGTTGCGCGTTACCGGTGTCCATCGTCGCGATATTCGCAGCCGGGTCGAGACCGTGGCCGAGTTGCTGCAACTGGGCCCGATGCTCAAGCGCAAACCGGCCGAGCTGTCCGGCGGTCAACAGCAGCGCACAGCCCTGGCGCGGGCACTGGTCAAGGATTCCGAGCTGGTGTTGCTCGATGAGCCGCTGGCAAACCTGGACTACAAACTGCGCGAGGAGCTGCGCGAAGAGCTGCCCAAACTCTTCCGCGACAAGGGCGTGACCGTAGTTTACGCCACCACCGAGCCATCCGAGGCGCTGTTGCTCGGTGGCCACACCGCCACCCTGGATGCCGGCCGTGTGACGCAATTTGGCGTCACCGGCGATGTCTATCGCCAGCCGCGCGATCTGATCAGCGCGCAGGTATTTTCCGAGCCACCGATGAATCTTGCCAGCGCCAGCGTCAACGCTGGACAGGTGATGCTCAAGGGCGGCACCGACTGGGCCGGGCCGGGCTGGCTGCAGGACCAGCGCGATGTGACGGTGGCGGTGCGTCCGCACCATTTGTTGCCTTCGCCAGACAACGGCCCGAACGTCGCGATCAACGGCACCGTACTGGTGGCTGAAATCAGCGGTTCTGAAAGTGTGATTCACCTGGATATCGACGGCAGCACCTGGGTCTCGCAATCGCACGGCATTCATCCGTTTGCCACGGGTGCGGCGGTGCAGGTATTCATTCGAACCGATCACTGTCTGTATTTCGACGCCAATGGCAACTCGCTGATGCCGGCCGGTAAGGGGGTGAGCTGATGGCGCGAATAACACTCGACAATCTGCGCCACAGCTATATGGCTGCACCCAAGACCGATGCCGATTACGCATTGCAGCAAGTTGATCTGGAATGGCAGGACGGCGGCGCCTATGCGTTGCTTGGGCCCTCGGGCTGTGGCAAAACCACCCTGCTGAATATTATTTCCGGTCTGCTCAATCCATCCGAGGGCCGAATACTGTTTGATGATGTCGACGTCACCGAACATGCCGCCGATCAGCGCAACATCGCGCAGGTGTTTCAGTTTCCGGTGATCTACGACACCATGACGGTGCGCCAGAATCTGGAGTTTCCGCTACGCAATCGAGGCGTGGCGCAATCGGTGATCGACCAGCGCGTGGTGGAGATCGCCGAAATGCTCGATCTGTCTGACACGCTCGACAATCGCGCCAGCGGGCTGACCGCCGATGGCAAGCAGAAAATCTCACTCGGGCGTGGTCTGGTGCGATCAGACGTCAACGTGATCATGTTCGACGAGCCGCTGACGGTGATCGATCCGCATCTTAAATGGGTGTTGCGATCCAAACTCAAAGAACTACACCAGCGAATTGGTACCACAATGATTTACGTCACCCACGATCAAACCGAGGCGCTGACCTTTGCCGATCAGGTCGTGGTGATGGTCGAGGGCAGGGTGGTGCAGACCGGTACGCCAGTGGAGTTGTTTGAACGTCCTCAGCACACATTTGTAGGGCACTTTATCGGCTCGCCTGGGATGAATCTGCTGCCGTGCAAGATCGACGGTGATCAGGTGCTGTTCGAGGGTATACCCATCCGCACCTGCAACCCGCATCCGGCGTCGGGTGTTCGCGGCAAGACAGAAATCGGCATTCGCCCGGAGTTCGTCTACTTCAGCGAGCATGGCCTGCCAGTGCGCATCAACCGTGTTGATGACGTGGGTCGCTTTCGGATTGTCGAGGTCACCCACGCACAACACCGTTTGAAAATGCTGGTTGGTGGCGAGCAGTCTATACCCGAGGGGTCACCGAAAATCGATTTCAACACCGATTTCACCACGTTGTATGCCGACGGCTGGGCGGTTCGATGAGCGCCAAAGCGACCAATCAGAAAGCCTGGTTTTTTGTCCTGCCGGTGGTGTTGCTGGTCGCGTTCAACGCGATCATTCCGCTGATGACGGTGGTCAACTACTCGGTGCAGGAGACCTTTGGCGACAACGTGTTTTTCTGGGAGGGGGTGACCTGGTTCGAACAGGTACTGACCTCCAGCCGCTTTCACGAATCGCTGCAACGCCAGATATTGTTTACCTCGATCGTACTGGCGATTGAAATTCCACTCGGCATTGCCATCGCACTGGCAATGCCGCGTCGCGGGCCATGGGTTTCTGTGTGTCTGGTGCTGATGGCGCTGCCACTGCTGATACCATGGAATGTGGTTGGCGCGATGTGGAATATTTTCGCGCTGCCGGATATCGGGCTGCTGGGCCGCACCATCAACGCGATGGGCATCGACTACAACTTTACCCAGCAACCGGTCGGCGCCTGGTTTACCACCGTGTTAATGGATGTGTGGCACTGGACCTCGCTGGTGGTGTTGCTGTGTTACGCGGGGCTGTGTTCGATCCCTGATGATTACTACCAGGCGGCGCGCATCGACGGTGCCGGCGCCTGGGCGGTGTTTCGCTATATCCAGTTGCCCAAAATGAAGCGGGTGCTGACGATCGCGGTGTTGTTACGCTTCATGGACAGCTTCATGATCTACACCGAACCCTTCGTGCTGACCGGCGGCGGGCCCGGCAACTCCACCACGTTCCTGTCGATCGATCTGGTCAAAATCGCGCTGGGTCAATTCGATCTTGGACCGGCTGCGGCGATGTCGCTGATCTACTTTTTAATCATTCTGTTGGTGTCGTGGGTGTTCTACACCCTGATGATGCGTAACGAGGATCAGTGATGCGACGCTTCAAATGGCTGGTTCCAACCATCTACATTGTGTTCCTGATGCTGCCGATCTACTGGCTGCTGAACATGTCCTTCAAGACGACCAACGAGATACTGGGCACCTTCTCGTTGTGGCCGCGTGAATTCACGCTCGAAAACTACCGCACCATCTTCACCGATCCCACCTGGTACAACGGCTACTTCAACTCGCTGGCCTATGTGTTGATCAACATGGTGATCTCGGTGCTGGTCGCGCTGCCAGCCGCCTATGCTTTTTCGCGCTATCGATTCCTCGGCGACAAGCATCTGTTTTTCTGGCTGCTGACCAACCGTATGGCGCCGCCGGCAGTGTTCGCACTGCCGTTTTTCCAGTTGTACTCGGCGATCAATCTGTTCGATACACACCTCGCCGTGGCACTGGCGCATTGTCTGTTTAATATTCCGCTGGCAGTGTGGATACTGGAGGGTTTCATGTCCGGGGTGCCGAAAGAGCTGGACGAGACCGCCTATATCGATGGCTATTCGTTTGGACGCTTTTTCGTCAAAATATTCATCCCCACCATCACAGCCGGTATTGGTGTAGCGGCATTTTTCTGCTTCATGTTCTCTTGGGTGGAACTATTGCTGGCCAAGACACTCACATCGGTGGCCGCCAAGCCGATTGCCGCCACCATGACGCGAACTGCCAGCACAGCAGGTTATGAGCTTGGGCTGCTGGCCGCGGCCGGTTCGTTGACGATCATCCCCGGGGCGATCGTGATCTATTTTGTTCGCAACTACATTGCGCGCGGGTTCGCGTTGGGGAGGGTCTAGTGCCGCAGCTCGATCTCTCGTGGATGGCGTGGACGTGGCCGACGGCCGCTTTTTTCATCGGTATCCTGGTTGCGCTGATCGGCATGGGTATCTGGGAGCGCGTGAGCCCGGGCGGCAATCCGCGGCGCGGCATTCTGGGGCTTGATACGACGCGTGGCGATCGGCTTTTCATTTCAATCATCGGTAGTGCATTTATTCATCTGGGCTGGCTGGGCCTGATGGGAACGCCGCTGTGGGGTGCGGTCGGCATTTCAATTGTCTTTGCACTAATCGTTTTTATCTGGGTGTAACCATGACAACTGTATTGACGGGCACAGCCCAAGACGGGGCGATGACAGACACGGCTGAGGTGGATCTGCTGGTGATCGGTGGCGGCATCAATGGTGCCGGTGTGGCGCGCGATGCCGCGGGCCGTGGATTGCGCGTCCTGCTGTGCGAGAAAGACGATCTGGCCATGCATACGTCATCGGCCAGCACCAAGCTGATTCACGGTGGTTTGCGCTATCTCGAACACTACGATTTTAAATTGGTGCGCCATGCCCTTCAGGAGCGCGAGGTGCTGCTGCGCAGCGCACCACATATCATCTGGCCACTGCGTTTCATCCTGCCACACCACCGTGACTTGCGGCCGCGCTGGATGATTCGGCTGGGGCTTTTTCTGTACGATTACATCGGTGGCAGAAAACTGCTGCCATCATCCCATTCGGTCGATCTTCGCAAGCATGTCAGCGGCGAGTGCCTGAAGGATGAATTTGTCAGTGGCTTTGAATATTCCGATTGCTGGGTGCAGGACTCGCGGCTGGTGGTACTGAACGCCTGTGATGCGGCTGAACGCGGGGCAAGCATTCGGGTCCGCACCGAATGTACTGATCTGACGGCAGGTGAGAATACCTGGCAGGTAGAGCTACACGACAAAACCACCGATAAAACAACCGTAGTCTCGGCTCGGGCGGTGATCAATGCGTCCGGTCCATGGGTAGAGGAGACGCTCGATCTGCAGCAGCGAAACAAAAGCAAACACGGCGTGCGTCTCGTCAAGGGCAGCCACGTCATTGTGCCAAAGCTGTTTGATCACGAGTACACCTATACGTTTCAAAACGCCGACGGACGGGTCTTGTTTGCCGTGCCCTACGAGCACAACTACACCTTGCTCGGCACCACCGATATTGAAATCGAGGGCGACCCGGGTGAAGTTGATATCGAGCAGCGCGAGATCGACTACATCTGCAAGGCAGTCGGGGAGTATTTTGAAAAACCGATCGATCCGGCCAGCGTGGTCTGGAGCTACGCCGGTGTGCGACCGCTGTACGATGATGCTTCTGAAAATGCCAGTCACGTCACGCGCGACTACGTCATTCACATGACTAAAAGCGGCCCGCCAATGGTGTCTATTTTTGGCGGCAAGATCACCACCTACCGCAAGCTGTCTGAAGAAGTGGTCGACATGGTGTTACCTGCGTTACAGCACTCAGCCCGTGCCTGGACCAGCGGCACTCATCTGCCCGGTGGCGACATCGCCAACGCTGAATTCACAACATTTCACAGCGGGCTTAAACAGCGCCTTGGCTGGATGCCGGAGCCGGTACTGGCCGACTATGCACGCAACTACGGTACACGCATAGACGCCTTGCTCGACGGTGCCACATCCGTCGCCGACCTGGGTGAGGACTTCGGCGGCGGCCTGTACGAGGCAGAGGTTCGCTATCTCGTGCGGGCGGAGTGGGCGAGAACCGCAGACGATATTCTGTGGCGTCGTTCGCGCAAGGGCTTACACGTAAGCACCGAGGGCCAGGCCCGCTTGCAGCAGTGGATGCAGTCAAACGGTGAGGCGCTGGCTGCAGCCTGACCGGAATTGAGCTACGCTTCGCTTTCTGCCTGAATGTGAGCGCACCCATGAGATTCGCTGGTATCGTCTTAATCAGCGCCGCCATGACTTGCACGGCGGCCGTCTACGCGCATAGCGGTGCCACGGGCATCGTCAAGCAGCGCATGGATGCAATGAGCGATATGGGCGATCACGCCAAAAAATTGGCCGACATGTTCAAAGGCAAAATTGCCTTCGATGCCGATTCAGTGCGCGTGGCTGCCGAATCTTTTGTCGAGCATGGGCGCCAGATGATCGACTGGTTTCCCGACACCAAAGACAGCCGCTTTGGACATAAGTCGCAGTCAGAACAAGCAATCTGGGAGCAATGGGATGATTTCGTCGAAGAGGCCGATGAGTTTCTCGCCGTCAGTGAATCGATGCTGGAGACCGCGCGCCACAGCGATAAAGAGGCGGTACTCAGAAAAGCCTATTTTGCCGCCGCCAAAGGCTGCAAACAGTGCCACAAGGTCTATCGAAAACCCAAATCGAAGTAACGCGATAACCAAAGCCCCTACTGCGTCTCGATCGGATACACATGATAAATCGCATTAAACGTGGACACATATAGTCCGCCATCGTCCGCTTCAATCAGATGCAGTGGCTTGTTGTTGATTCCATCGGGATGGAACTGCGCAAATTCGATCTCGCGAATAAAATCGGTAAACCGTTCGCCTGTCAGTACCAGCCTCACGATCGATTCATCGTTGTAGCTCGTCAGTAGCAGGTTGTTCTGCAGATCGGAAAAATGGGTGCCGGAGTGGAAGTGTAGCCCGGTTGGTGTGATCACTTCGGGCCAGGTGCGAATGGTAAATCCGATATCACTGCCTTCGGCTTCGGTCGCAAGTCCCCAGGTAAAATTCTTTGCAGGCATTAGATAGTTGAGTTTGTCGTCGCTGGCGGGGCCTGCATCGGCACCGAATAAATCACCGGTTTGCGGCTGCAGAGTCATCGCGAAAGTGTTTCGAATTCCGCGCGCCCACTCCGGGTCACCGGGGAAGGGGTTGTCGGCGGGGATGGCGCCATCGCGTGTGTAACGCAGGATTTTGCCAGACAGATCACCGGTGGTTTGTGCGGTAGCGGGGCGACTGATATCGCCGCGGCCCACGAAAAGATGGCCCGACCGATCGAACACCAGATCACCCCCGTTGTGAATGGCGGCGATGGGCAATTGATCGACGATCACCGTGGGATTGACGCCCAGATTTTGCACCACTGTTAAGCGAATGATCTGGGCGTGCGCGTCGCCCCCGTCGTGGCTCGGCACGGTGGCGTGTACGTACAGATAGCCGTTGGTGTCAAATTCCGGGTCCAGAGCCAGACCGAGCAATCCGTTTTCAGCGCCAGAGGTGATCGCAAGGGTTGCAACAGGTGTGGCTAATAGTCCCTGTGCCGGATCGATGACTCTAATATTGCCGGTAGACAATTCGTTAAAAAAGATTCTGCCATCGCGGGCTTTGGCCAAGCGCACGGGGGCTGCAGCATGGTCGATCAATATGCGGGCTGTGTAGCGTTCATCCAGTGATTCAAAGGGTGCGGGCAGCGTAGCCCCTACTGCGATATCGATGGTGCGATAGGGCTGACCATCGAGGGTGATTTCGTGTTGCCGAGTCGCGTGGGCCTGAGTGGCGGTGCCGGCGATAACACCTGTCAGCGGATCGATGCTCAGGCCAGCAGGCAATGGCGGAACTATCGAGATGATGGCGTCCGCAAGATCCTTCTGGTCGATCACGCGGGTGTCAGTAATCGATTCGCCAGCGCGCGACAGCAGCGTGGTGGCTGGCAAGGCGATCGCCTGTCCGGCATCGGGGGCAGAACTGCCACCCCCGCAGGAACCGATCAGTATTGCCGCGCCTGCCAGTGCCAGACTAGCGCATCTGCGCACGATCAATTTCCTTTGTCGACAGTTTGAGCGAATTTACAAAATACCCAATGCGCCTTGTGACAAGCGGTTGGTATCGGTAAACACCGCCTCGGACGCATGGCCCAAATGTTTGTCGATAACCTCGCCAAACACACTGCGAAAATCCACTTCCATGGGCATGCTGTCGTTGTCGCGGATGTCGGTATCAGTGAGATCGGATCCATAGCTGCCTCCATTGACGGCGCCGCCGAGCACCATCATGGTCTGTCCGTCGCCGTGGTCAGTTCCACCAGAGCCGTTCTCGAAATTGCGGCGGCCAAATTCAGAGAACACAATCATCACACAGTCGTTCCACTTGCCCTGGGCTTTCATATCATTGGCGAATGATTCAATGCCCCGGTTGAGTTCGAACATCAGCGACGGATGCCGACCGCTGGTTGAGCCCTGGCCGCCGTGTGTGTCGAAACCTCCCATACCAGTGTAGTAGATATCGGTGCCCAGACCACCGACCTGTATGAGCTGTGCGATGCCTTCGAGCGAACGTGAAAATGACGCATCAGCGTAGCTGACGTTGGGCACGTAGCTGTCCAGTGCATTGCGAATCAGGCCGACGTTGTCATGACCCAGTTGTACTGCATCGCGCACCGCCACGGCATTGGTGGCACTCGATTGGTAGCGGGCCAGCATCTGGTGGGCGAGTAGCTGGCGACGCGCGCTCTCACCGGGATAGCGCCCGTCGGTGTTGTAGGTAAAGTTATCGAGGTTGGCAGCCTGCAGCAGGTTGATACCTTCACCCTGCAATGCTTTGGCGTTGTGGCCAATCGAAATACAACCGAGTGTGTGGTCGTTGTACAGTTTGGCATAGCGGGCAATCCAGCCCGACTTTCTATTCGCATTCAGTGCGCTGGAATCTGCGGTGTGAAAAACGTCCTTGCTGGTAAAGTGGCTGCGATTGGAATTGGGGTATCCAATTTTTTGCACCATGGCCATCGAGCCTTCAGCGTGCATTGCCTGTAATGCAGGCAGGCTCGGGTGCAAGCCGTAGTCGTTGCTGGCAGCGATACCGGTAGTCAGCTCCAGCGGGCCGTCGATACCCAGCCCGGGCCGTCGATCATGGTAGGCACCCAGATTCAGCGGCACGACGGTATTGAGTGAGTCGTTACCGCCGTCGAGGTTGATCATCACGACGAATTTTCGATCATCGGCGACCGCGTGTGCAATGCCCGGCACCTGGCTCAGCGCAAGGGTGGCGGCGCCTGCACCGGCAAATCGCAGAAAGTCACGTCTTGAAAACAGGGTATCCGTACGGTTCATGAAGTGATTCTCCGTTTCTACTTGGTGTGAAAAGTCGGGTGCTGGGTCATGATCCACAACAGATTGCGTAATTTTCGCGACTGGTGATCGGTGAGTTGTGGCGTGTAGTTGAGCGGTGTCTCGGTGCCATCATCGCTGATGTGCACGTTCATGAAACCGATCATCATGCTGCGGTCGGTCTCATCGAGCACCACACCCAGCAACTGCGCCAGGTGATCGATGACGGGCTCTGGGCCGTTTGCGTCGGCCGGTTGCAGTGCTGCTGCAATATCGTAGCCTTGCTCTTCCTGGTTGTTGCGATTGGTTAGCAGCTCGTTGACGAAGTTCGGCATCTCGATACCGTTACTTTGTGCGGTGATTTTGTGTGTACCCTCGGGCCACCCCTCGACGCTGGGCGGCTGCGTTGGCATGCTGTCCATGTTTTGCAGGTAGCGGCGATAGATCCAGTGACTCTCGGTCATGCCGGTGGTGCGGACCAGACCGATAGCCTGTTCATAGAAATCCCGTACCATCGTCTCACGGTGTTCAGCGGCATAAAATGCCTCGGACAGAAACAGTGTTTTCAGCGTGGGGCCGATCTGCAAATCGTTGCCACGCAGCTCGGCGGCCAACGCGCCAACCAGTGCCGGGTCTGGATTGTCGCTAACGAAATAAAGTGCCAGTTTGCCAGCCAGATAGTCGACCACCAGATCGCGGCCGCTGTCATCGCTGTGAGCCAATGTCAGATCGATCATTTGCTCATAGTCGTCCTGATCCAGGCTGTGGCCAACTACCGTTTCGAGCGGGAATTTGCTGCCCACTGCTTTGGTCTCAGGGTCAAACAAGAGATGGGTCAGGCCAGTTTCAGTATCGAAACTGCGGCGCCAGCCGGTAAAGGCTCGTGAGCCTTCGATGATGTCGGCCTCGGTGTAGCCGTTGTCCACACCGAGCGAGAACAGCTCCCAGAATTCGCGCGCGTAGTTTTCGTTGGGAGCGAACTTATTGTTGTTGGCACCGTTTAAGAAAATCAGCATCGCACCGTGTCGCGATACATCCAGAAACAGGTCGCGAAAATTGCCCAGTCCGTTGCGCCGCAGGTAATTGACGTAATCGATCATCAAGTGGCGTTCTGAGCTGTTCAGCGTGTTGGCATCGACGCCGAAATAGTCCTGCCAAAACATACCGAGTACTTCCTGAAAAGCGTTCGGATTATCGATCATCAGTTGAACGTTCCAGGCCATGATGTCGCTGGTAGAGGGGAACATGCCCTCCAGGCCCGCCGGGTCGGATTCGTCCGCCAGCAGTGCTATGGCATCCGCTTCGAAGGCCTGAGTGCTCTGCGGGATCGTCATCATCTGATCGATGTAGGCATCCAGACCGATATGCGCTATGTCTTCGGTCTTGCCGGCCACGATGCCAAAATGCGTGCGGGCGAGAAAATGGCGCACGTCGTCATCGGAAAAAGTAGATTTGGCAGCCAGTGAGCCCGGTGATCCGGTTGCCGGTGGGTTCGGCGTGACAGTGGTGACATCGGGGCCATTGCCTTCACCCAGCGCGGGCGCATCCGGGTCTTCGCCCCCACCGCCGCTACAGGCGGTCAGCGTCAGGGCAAGCAATGGTACAGCGAGGTAAACACCGGCAAATCGTCGTCGCGTCACAACAGGTATACCGGGCATTCAAACGTCCTTTTTGCGTACTGTGCCAGCGGGCACTGCACTGTGCTTGAAAGCTCGGGGTTTCGGCTCCTGGCGAAGAATCTTGAATCGTGGCCGGTGGTGTCGGGGAGACAAACGGGTAGTACGACTCGCGTCTATTGGGGCAAGAACGGGGATTTGATGGGGGTTTAGGTGATGTCTGACACCAGTGTGGGCGACGAATACTCGACATTCGCAGTAGAAGTAAGGAGGTAATCGATGCCCAGGCCGGAAAGACGCTATCGGATTAATACGCCTTAACTTGCGGCTGCGCGGGTAGTCGCGCAGCGTTTCCTGGCCCTGGAGGTTGCTGTTTTTTAGCGCTTTGAGTGGATCACTGAATACCCGTGCTATGCGCCGGTACCCGCAGACCGGTTGCGGGGGAATAGATGAGGTGGATCACCATCGTCATGCTGCAGCGCATCCAGTATTGCCGAGCTTGTTTTTGGCAACAGCGGCGCTAGTGCGTGTCCAATAGCAACCAGAGCCGCACACGATTCACCCAGCACTTCCAGAAGTTCTTCCGGTGTACCGGTTTTGGCCAGTATCCATGGTTTGCGCGATGATACATACGCATTGGTTGAGGCGATAACGTCCCAGATCTCGCGAAGTGCGTGGTGACACTCAAAGTTAAGCACACGAGTCAGGCTGCGTTCGGCCAGGTCACCGGCAAGTTTACTCTCGGTGTTGATGAGGGCATGGTGTTTTCGTTGCAGCGCGACGACACGGGCAAGCAGGTTCCCGAGTTGATTGGCCAGCTCTGACTCGTAAACGGCATGAGCGCGTGCATGAGTGAAGTCACCGTCCTGATGGCTTCCGACGTGGCGTAACAGATAGTAACGCAGCGCTTCAACGCCGTGTTCGTCGCATGCTTCAAGCGGATCAATGGTATTCCCTGAAGATTTACTGATCTTGTCGCCGTTCAGCGTGACATAGCCATGAACCAGAATATCATTCGGCAACCGCAACCCGGCGGAGTGAAGTATGGCGGGCCAGTATACAGCGTGAAAGCGCGATACGCCCTTACCGATCACATGCTGTACTCTATCGGCTTGTTGCCAGCAGCGATGAAAGCGTGTTGCATCAGCTTGCCCAAAGCCAGACGCGCTAACGTAGTTTGCGAGTGCATCAAACCAGACATAGATCACCTGGGTCGGATCATCCGGTACCGGTATGCCCCAGCCGCGAGCACGGGTAATCGAGCGTGATATCGACAGATCTTCCAGCGGCTGATCGAGGAATCGTCTAACCTCGTTGAGACGATGTGCCGGAGCGATACGAATTTTACCACTGTCCAGCCACTGACAGAGCAGCTCCTGGTATCGGCTCAGGCGGAAGAAATAGTTTTGCTCCTGGACGTACTCAAGGCTCGCGCTGTGCTCCGAACACACAGGCACTGAAGTGTCGACTGCTTCAATGAAATGCTCGCAGCCAACACAATACCAGCCCTCGTACGGCGCACTGTATATGTCCCCGTTGTTTGCACACGCTCGCCATAATGCTTCGACGGCGGGGCGGTGGCGCGGATCTTTGCTCGTACTGATGAAATCGTCGTTGCTAATGTAAAGTTCGCTACAGAGTTCGTGAAAGTGCTTTGCATTGGCATCGACAAGTTCTTGGGTAGAAACGCCAGCCTGTTCTGCAGCAAGCGCGTTCTTCAGGCTGTGATCATCTGTACCACAAAGAAAGTAAACCTTATTTTTCTGCAGGCGGGCAGCTCTGGCTATCGAGTCCGCGAGGAAGAGTTCGAGTGCAAAACCAACGTGTGGCCGCGCGTTTACGTAGGGTATGGACGTGCTGATAAATTGATTCATCATGACTCCGCGATTAAATGGTGATGGTGAAACCTCCTGTGAGTAGCGGGCCAAAAGTCCGACGCAAAACGACACCGGGCCCTCGTGAGGGCCCGGTGTCGTTTGTTGATGAATTCGTGGGTGGAACGAATCTACCAGTCGAAGGCGGCCCTCACGCGTCGCATGCACATGCGGCACATGTGGCCGTTGACAAAGGCGCCAGTGATGGCGATTGCTGAGAATGATTCGTTCATACTAATCATTATAGCGTATTGGTAGTGAACAATCTTTAAGGGGCTGGCACCGGTAGTAGCCCGGAATGGCCTCAAGCAACAGAATCAGCATTAACGCAGCAACTGGAAGGTGTCGGGGCCCAATGTACAGGGGCGTAAACGCCGTGGGTAAGATCAGCAGACCATTGAGATGCGCGCAGGGAAGTCTGCGACGCAATGGTTGCTGTTCGTTGTCCCCGCCAACACCCGGCAAACAGCTTGATCGCGGGGTGTTGGCGAGAGGCACGAGCCCTCATGCAAACGTCAGCAATGCGTTTCACGCACTGCGTCTCATCCTAATTTGTCAGGCTGTAGTACTCATTGGCGTAGCGTCGGCCGATGGTGCGCAAAGCGCTTGCGCTAAAATGCGCGCCACCCGGGTTGCGCGATGGCAGGCCGGCGCCGGCCACACAGGCGGTGTAGGGATCTGAATCGTCGTTCAGCGCGCGCAAATGCGTGTTGACACCGTCTGCCTGAATCGTCTCGCCACAGATGAAGGGCTTGTTGAAGCCGTACCAGGGCTCGCTGCGAAAATTCTCTATCAGTGTGCGCAGTTTCGATGGATAGTAGTTGTTGGGCGCTGGCTGTGACACATCCGGATCCGATGTGCCATTCAACAGCCAGTCGGTCTCACCCTGATGCCACAGCAGGCCGTCGATGGCCGACTTGTGTGGCAACTCGTTGATCGCCGCAAGCACCTTCTGCTGCACCAGTCGATAGCCGGTGTTGCCTCGGTCCCAGTGCTGAATGCCTTCACCGGGCTGGCTGGTCAGGATAATGCCGACGACCGTATTGGAAGAGCGCTCGACCAGTCGTTTGCCAAAGTGCAGGGCGAAGTTGTTGTGGTACTGACTGGTGTTTGAATTCGGATCGCCATTGCCCGGGTGTGCGCCCTGATCCCATGATTGATAGAGTGCAGCGACGCGCCAGCCCTGGTTGGTATAGGCCAGAACACGCGGATGCGGGCTGTCTTGCGACAGATCGATGCTGGTCCCTGACCCCAGTGTATTGGATTGGCCGGCGATCAAAACCAGATCAGTGATGTCGCGAGCGCTGTAGGCACGATCATCACTGTTGCCATTATTGCCTGCGCTATTGCCACCGGAGTTACTCTCGCCACTGGAGTTGTTGCCGGTGTCGCTGTTACCGCCGGAATCACTGTTGCCGCTAGCGCCACTGTTGCTGCCAGAGTCGTTGTTCCCGCCAGAGTCACCGCTGTTGTCGGCGCCACTGCCTGAATTCGAGTCGTCACCCGATCGATCGTCGCTGTCGGCTGACGATCCGCCGCCGCCACTACCCGCCCCTACCACGCAGGACTGATTGTTTTCCCATCCCCAGCCGTCTCCATCAGGATCGGGGTTCGGGCCTGTGCAATACGGTTTGCCATCGTTGGCGGGCACGGTGGCTGCCAGCGATTGCGGTACTGCGCAACTTCGATTGAATTCCCAGCCGTAGCCATCGCCGTCACTGTCTGCATCTGGCGTGGTGCACAGCGGTTTGCCGTCATTGCTAAAGCCTGTCGGTGCGGGATTAGCCGGTGCCGGTGCCGGTGCCGGTGCCGGTGTCGGTGTCGGTGTCGGTGTCGGTGTCGGTGCGGGCACGCTGTTCTGCACGACGCGACAGGATTGCTGGTTTTCCCAGCCGTAGCCATCGCCATCAGGGTCACTGGCGGCCGATGCGCAATTAGGCAGGTCGCGGGCGTTGGCCGCGGTTGAAATGACCATCGCCAA
>CAZYDV010000138.1:0-14724 GCA_964646405.1 uncultured Granulosicoccaceae bacterium
TAGAAAACCCTGCTCGGTACGGATACGATACTCGAGGATCAAGCCGCGCCCGCCAATGAACTGACCTTCGCCACCCGGCGCATCGTTCAGTGCCATACGGTCCACGTACAAGCCATTGCGCGCCTCTGAAACTTCCGCGGGCGTGTTGTAGGTTTCGCCGTGAAAATTGCAGAACATGCAAGCGTTTCCATCGTGATCCTGACCGGCACCCCAACCACCCAGTTGGGGTTCGATAATGGTGTATTGCCGACCGGTGTCCGGATGAGTGCCACCGATAAAGGTTCCACAGATGGAGCTGAAATGACCCGCGGGCAATACATCAGGAATATGTGGGGCGAGGCAGCGCCAGATCAGGTCGTTAGAACGGATTTCGGTTTCATAGTAGAAGCCGACGGCCGCTGGTTCTTTTGCATGAAAGATTGATCCCTCTCGCGTCAACACCTTGAGTGGTCGGAAGCTTCCATCATTGGCGGGAGTGTCGGGGCCGGTCAGCGCCTTAAAGATCATTTGCGCGCAGATCACGGTGCCGTCACGGGTAGCATTGCCAGGGCCTGCCATTTGATCCGGGTTGTCGCGGAAATCTACGACGAATTCATCGTTTGAAATAGTCACCACAACGTTGAAGACCTGGCCATCGTCCTGATTTTCGCTCAGTGCGAAAGTGCCTTTGGGCAACTTGGCGAGTTCGGCACGCGCGGCTTTTTCACCAAATTCCATAAAGCTGTCGATGGCCGTGAGGAAGGTAGGGGCGCTGTATTTTTCTGCGATGCCCTCAAGTCGCCGCGCGCCGACACGCACTGCTGCAATCGCTGCCCAGACATCGCCTTTTAGAAAGTCGGGCATGCGGCTGTTGCAGGTGATGATGTCCATCACCGCCTGATCGGTTACGCCTTCGTTGATAATTTTTACCGCGGGTAATCGCAGGCCTTCCTGAAAAATCTCGGTGGCATCGCCCGACAGGGATCCGGGGGCCATGCCACCAATGTCAGAGTTGTGCGCAATAATCGCAGTCCAGGCCAGCAGCGTGTCGTCCAGAAAGACGGGCATCGCCAGCACGATGTCATTCAGGTGCGTGACACCGCCATACCAGGGATCGTTCGTGATAAATACGTCGTTCGGCCGGATATCGCTGTGTTTGGATAGAATAAACTGGACCGACTTGTCCAGCACGCCAATAAACGCCGGTATGCCTGCGCCGCTGGAGGCGATGCGTCCTTCGGCATCGGTGATGCCGCTGCCCATGTCGAGTACTTCATAGATGATCGACGACATCGCGGTCTTGCCCATCGCCGCGAACATCTCATCGGCCGTGGCAGTGAGTGCGTTCTGGATAATCTCAAGCGTAATCGGATCGTTGCTCATGGCTGGGCCTCCAGCTCAATGTGGATGTTGCCAAACGCATCGACAGACACCGCATTGTGCGGATGTATGACCACAGTCGATCCACTGTCTTCGATGATGGCCGGACCGGTGAATGTCATACCGGGTTGCAGCTTGTCACCGTCGTAGATGTCGGCCTCATGTACCGCCTCCAGTGCATAGTCCACCGCGCGCCTGGACTTGATCGCAGCCGACGCATCTGCAGGTCCCAACGCGCCGGGTTTCATCGTCAGCTTGCCCACTTCGGCCCGTGCGACCAGATGAATGCCCACCATCTCTACCGGGGCATCGAGGCGGTAGGTATATTCTTTCTCGTACAGTGCGTGAAAGGACTCAGCAATTGCATCGAGAGCGGCATCGGTGATTTCACCGGTTAGTGGCACCTCGGTGGTGTGTTCCTGATTCTGGTAGCGAAACTTGCCATAGCGCAGAAAGCTGATTTTGTCTGTTGCGACACCCTCGGCCTCGAAAGTTGCCCGCGCCTCGGTTTCGGTTTGCTCGAATACCTTTTCTATGCGTGCACCGGCGCCGGCATTGAGATCCATCAGTTGCGTGGCGAAGTAGTCACGGCGCAGATCGCTCATCATCATGCCCCAGGCGGAGAACACCGATGCCGCGGTTGGCACAATAACCTTGCCTATCTGTAGCTCCTGCGCCAGCGCCACGGCGTGCATCGCGCCACCGCCGCCAAAAGCCAGCAGCGTGAATTCGCGAGTGTCGTGGCCGCGGTTCAGGCTGACGAGCTTCAACGCATTGACCATGTTGTCGTTGGCGATGCGAATAATGCCGCGCGCGGCATCATCGATGGAGACCGAGAGCTTGCCGGCCAGATTGCCCAGTGCGGTCTCGGCTGTTGTCATGTCGGCGTTTATCGCGCCACCGCAGAAGTAGTCGCGGTTGATGCGACCGAGCCAAAGGTTTGCATCGGTGGTGGTAGCCTGTGTGCCGCCTTTGCCATAGGCAGCAGGACCGGGCAATGCCCCGGCAGACTGTGGCCCGACATGCAGTTTGCCGAAATCATCGACGCGGGCGATCGAGCCGCCGCCATTGCCGATTTCGACCAGATCAACCACCGGTACCATGATCGGGTAACCCGCCGATTTGCGACTGCGTTCGATCCAGTAGTCGGTCATGATCCTGACCTCTCCGCCCTCGATAAGCGAGCACTTGGCGGTGGTGCCACCGATATCGAGTGCGAGAATGTTTGGCTCGCCAATCAGCTTGCCCAGTTCGGCTGCACCCCAGAACCCCGACGCCGGACCGCTCTCTACCATAGTGATGGGGATGGCCGATGTCGATTCCAGGCTGTCGACGCCG
Organism: uncultured Granulosicoccaceae bacterium; assembly: GCA_964646405.1. Classification (GTDB taxonomy): domain Bacteria; phylum Pseudomonadota; class Gammaproteobacteria; order Granulosicoccales; family Granulosicoccaceae; genus CAKZSB01. The sequence goes on from CAZYDV010000138.1 coordinate 2,698, forward strand.
CAGTTCGATTGCATGATGTATGGGGACTTTTGCAGGCCGCGTGACTTCAGCCCATTGTCGAGCTGTCGCAGGTATCGTGCTGCCACCGGCTGTACATAGGCCGACAGCACAGTCGTATTTGAACGCTCGTACTCGCGCCACTCACGGGTGATTTGATGCGAGGCAACGACAGACACCTCAGGCCAGTGTTTTTTCACCGCGGTTAGCGTGGCCCTTTCGTGCGCCGGGTTGGCATAGCCGTGCAGCAGGCAGATCGCCACCGCGGCAACGCCTTCGGCGCGGAAACTATCCAGTATCGCTGGCAGCGCGGACAAGTCCAGTTCGGCTCTTTCACTGCCCTGATAGGTCATCCGCCCCGGCACCTCGGCGCGCAGGTGGCGCGGTACAAACGGCGTGGGTTTGATGTAGTGCAGATTAAAAAAATCCGGCCGGTTGCCGCGTGCGATTTCGAGCACGTCGCGAAATCCCTCGGTAGTGATCAGGCCCACTGGCACGCCTTTTCGTTCGGTCAGTGCGTTGATCACCACAGTGGTGCCGTGCGCCATGAAGTCGACCGATTTCGGGTCGACGCCGCCTTTCGCAAGGACATTGAGCACACCGGTTTCAAAGTTCGGCGGCGTCGTATCAGACTTTGCGGTAGTGACCTTCAGGCTGCCGTCGGCACCGGTTTCAAACGCCACCAGATCGGTAAACGTGCCACCCACATCAGTGGCGACACGCCGCGTTGCATTACCCATGGGTCTTGTCCTTATCTGCGTTGCCAGCGTGCTGTGCTGCCAGTAAAAAAGTGGCCGCGGCAGGCACCGCCAACTGCTGGGCGGCCTCCACCCGTGCCGGTGTAAAGTGCCCGGCGACATTCAGGCAATTGAGTGTACCGATCACCTGATCACCGACGATAACCGGCAGGTTAAGGCAGCTCTCAAGGCCAAGCGACTGAATCTTTTCCCAATCCGGAAACACCGCAGCGAGATCTTCAATCGAGTTACCCACAAAAGTCTGATGCCGAACCAGAACGGTCTCGGTCCAGGTGTTTTCCAATATGGGTTTCTCGCCACCGACCGGATAGGCCTTGGGATCGTCGGTGAAAATCCGTTGAGCCACGCCGAGCTGCTGGTTGAACGTCATCATCGTAAACTGTTTTAGATCCAGAAGATCACAGGCCAGTTGCCGAAGTGCCTGACAACTGGCCTCCAGCGGATGGCGGTCGGCGAGTGCTGCAGCAAAAGGGGTCAGGTCAGTCACGTTTTTCTCCGTCGTGCTCTTCGCCAAAGAGCTGCATGGTGTTGACGACGAGCACCGTCACGGTCTTGCCGGTTTCGTTGTGTACTGAGTGCGGGCGCGTGCTGTCGAAATGGGTCGAGTCTCCCGCGCTTAGAACCGTTCTCACGCCATCGACTATCAGTGTGAGTGCACCGCTCATCACGTAGTAGAACTCTTCGCCGTCGTGCACCATTTCCTCGATGACAAAGCCCGGCGGGTGGTGCATCAGCAATCCGTTGAGCTTGCTGCCCGGGAACGTGGTCGACAACCGCTCGAACTCGAAGCCACCACCCGGGGAGGCGTAGATCTGGCGCATCTGTGCCCGGCTCGTCTGCTCGGGTCTGGGTGGTGTGTCGAAGAATTCGGTGATATGGGAGTCCAGCGCCTCGGCCAGGGCGGTCAACGATGCCAGGGAAGGTGACGTGATATTGCGCTCGACCTGGCTGACAAAGCCTGTGGTCACTCTTGCCTGTTTGGCGACCGCCTCCAGCGTGAGCCCCAGTTGCATACGGCGCTGGCGCAATTTGCCGCCCAGATCAGTGGCTGCGTCGGCAGTCGTTGGGGTTTTGTTTGTTAGCATGGCTAAAATGATGTTGACAAAACGGGGTGTTTGTCAAGATGATTACAGCTGTACTAAAAAATTGTACGCGCGCCGGTAACATTCCGGGCTACCGCGTGCAGACATTTCAGGCTGACCTTCTCCAATCAACCGGGGGTTCTCATGACATTTACTACCAGGACAACGCTAGTGGCCAGTGCCGTATTCGGCCTGTCAATGGCGTCGGCACCCGCCTTGGCGGAGCGCATACTACGCGCTGACGAAGTCGCCGTTGGCGAGATCGATCCGGCCAAGGGCACCGATTACGCCGATACGGTGCTAGCGATCAATCTGTACGACACGCTGGTCTATCCGAAGCAGGGCGGCGCCGGAGTGCAGCCTCATCTGGCAACCGACTGGACCATCGACGGTGCAAACTACACGTTCAATTTGCGTGAGGGTGTGAAGTTCAACTCCGGCAATCCGCTCACTGCTGCCGATGTCGCCTATTCGTTTGAGCGAATGATGGCGATGGGGCAGGGCAACAGCAGCTTGTTTGTTGATGTCGTCGACAGCGTCGAGGCGAGTGGTGATCACACCGTAGTCTTCAAGCTGACAAAGCCGTTTGCGCCGTTTCTCGCTACGCTGATTCGCATGCCGATTGTCGATATGGCGACGGTCAAGGCGAACGAGGCCGATGGCGACTGGGCCTCTACGTGGATGTCACAAAACAGCGCGGGCTCTGGCCCCTATGTGATCAAAAGTCACGATCCACAAACAGAAACCGTACTGACCTACGAAGCGGACTACTTCGTCGATCCGGTCGATAGTCACCCGGAAACCGTGCGCTTTCGCTATGGCCTTGAAGCGGCCACGGTTCGCGCACTGATGAGCCGCGGTGAGCACGATGTTTCAAGTCAGTGGCTGCCGCCAGAGGTCTATGCCGGGCTTGCCGAAGATGGTGCGGCGCTGGTAACAGAAGCCGGTCTGACCGGTGAGTACTTCAAGCTCAACACCCAGCGCGCGCCGCTCGATGACGTACACTGCCGCCGCGCGCTGGCGTACGCCTTCGACTACGCGACCATGGGGCAGCTTACGCAGATCAACGCCGATACCTCAACCGGTACGCCCATGACCGGTGCGATTCCGCAGGGGCTGACCGGCTACGATGCTTCGCTGCCGGTGTTCAAGCAGGATATGGCGCTGGCAAAGGAAGAGCTTGCCAAATGTCAGTACCAGCCGGCTGATCATCCACTCGATGTGGTATTCATCGCCGAGACGCCGGCCCGTGAGCGTGGTGCGCTGATGATGCAGGCGATCTACAGCACGCTCGGTTTCAAAGTCGAGATCACCCGAACTCCCTGGGCTCTGCTGACCGAGCAAGTGACCGCACCACCGACCGCACCGCATGTCGTTGAAATCGCGATCTCTGCCGCCTCACCAGACACGGACTCGCTGCTGTATGCGATGTATCACTCGTCGCAACCGCCGACGTGGATCTCTTCTTCGTACTACAAAAATTCGGCACTCGATGAACTACTCGACAAAGGTCGGATTGAAGCGGATCCGGATGCGCGGCAGGCGCTCTACGCCGAGGCGAACGCCATACTGGCCGAGGAAGTGCCAGACATCTACGCCTACGAGTTGCTGAGTCCGTTTGCAGTGCGCGATGGGGTGACGTACCACAACCTGGCCGACCCGGCTCGAACCTATCCGGTGTCAGGGTTTAATATGCGCTTTGCGGATATCTCGGTCCCTGAATAGGGGGCAGGGTAAAAAGTACTCAGTTGGCGCAGCGGCGCCAACTGAGTGCCGAACCCTACCCAGAGACACTGCGTGACAATATTCCGCCGGCTTTTGTTGCGCCTTGGGTCGTCGCTGATCGTACTGGTCGGCGTCTCGATGCTGATCTTCTGCATCGCCCGCATCATTCCCGGTGATCCTGCTCGCATCGCTCTCGGCCCGCGTGCCACCGTCGAGCAGGTTGAGCAGATGCGCGAGGCCCTGCACTTAAATGAGCCACTGGTGGTGCAGTACGGCTTGTTCATGAGCGACCTTGTGCGTGGTGATCTGGGCATCTCGCTATATTCAAAACGCCCGGTCATGACAGATCTTGTCGAGTATCTGCCGGCGACACTGGAGCTGGTGTTGCTGGCAGGTTTGATGATGATTATCTTCGGGCTGCCGCTCGGGGCGATATCAGCGCGTTATCGCGGGCGCTGGCCCGATCATCTGGTGCGGGTCTTTTCGCTGTTGACCGTCTCCGCGCCCGCGTTTGTCTGGGCCGTTGGGCTGGTATTGGTACTCGCTTACTTTTTGCCACTGTTTCCTATCACCGGCAGAATCGCCGACACCATCGACATCCCCAGACTGACCGGATTCATGTTGATCGATACGCTGGCGGCCGGTCGATTCGATGGATTTTTTTCAGCCTTGCATCACATGATTCTACCCGCCTTTGCGTTGTCGCTATCCGGCATTGGACAGGCGGCGCGGCTGACGCGTGGCAATATGATTGCCACTTATGAGCAACCGGCGATCGAGATGGCGCAGGCCTATGGTTTTTCTGAGGCGAGCATCGCGCGGCGCTATGCCTTCAAGCCATCGCTGATTCCGTCGCTGACCATTATCGGTCTTGATTTTGCGGCGCTGCTGGGCAACGCGTTTCTGGTGGAAATCATTTTTGCCTGGCCGGGATTATCGCGGTACGGCGTCAGCGTGATACTGCAAAAAGATTTGAACGCGATTGTCGGCACGGTGCTGATCATCTCGGCCACTTTTTTGATCGTCAATATCATTGTCGATTTTCTGGTTTCGGTGATTAACCCGCGCATCCGGTTGTCCGAGGACGGCAAGTGAAGCGCACGCTCTACATATTGCTGACCAATCCGCTGTCGATCGTGGGACTGTTACTGGTCGGCAGCGTGTTCTTCTGTGCCGCGTTTGCCGACTTCATCGCGCCCTACCCGGAGCATGCCGGTGCAGTGATCAACTTTGCTTTCGCCAACAAACCGCCGTCGGCCGACTATCTGCTCGGTACTGACGTGGTCGGACGGGACATTCTCTCGCGCATACTCTACGCCTACCGCGTCGCACTGGGTATGGGTTTGGTGGTGCTGCTGATCGCCCCGCCGATTGGTGTCACCGTCGGCTTGATCGCGGGTTATCTCGGCGGGCGCATCGATTTTATTTTAATGAGAATCACCGACATTTTCCTGTCGATTCCGCCACTGGTGCTGGCACTGGCGATTATGGGCGTACTGGAACCGACCCTTCTCAATGCGATGCTCGCGGTCACGGCGATGTGGTGGCCGTGGTATGCGCGGTTGGTCTACAACATCACACGCGGCGAAAAGGTCGAGGGCTATGTGTTGGCGGCAGAGGTCATCGGTGCGTCAAAAACACACATCATGTTTCGCGAAATTTTACCCAATTGTGTGCCCGCCATCATGACCAAAATGACGCTCGACTTTGGCTTCGTGATTCTGATTGCCTCATCGTTGAGTTTTCTCGGGCTGGGCGTGCAGGCGCCCACTTCTGATCTTGGCTCAATGGTCTCCGAAGGCACGCGCTATCTGCCGGACAGTTGGTGGATGACAGTGTTCCCCGGGCTTGCCATCGTGGTGGCCGTGTTTGGCTTCAACCTGGTGGGTGATGCGCTGCGCGACTTGCTGGAGCCTGACTGATGGCAGTGCCGTTGACGCTCGACATACAAAACCTTCATCTGGCGTTTAAAAGCTGGTCGGGCGCGACGCCGGTGCTGCATGGTATCGACCTGTCGATAGCACCAGGCGAGCGCGTCGCACTGGTCGGGGAAAGCGGTTCGGGTAAGTCGGTCACCTCGCGCATTGTGCTTGGCACTATGCAGGATGTGCGTGCGGCTCGCATTAGCGGCAAAATCATCTTTGAAGGACGCGAACTGTCGTCGATGACATCTGCCGAGCGTCGCGCGCTTCGCGGTCGAGACATGTCGATGATCTTTCAGGATCCCACCTCGGCACTCAACCCGGTGTTTAAAATTGAACAGCTTTTTCATGAGGTTTTACGCCGGCGCGACGCGAAAATCTCGATCGATGCCACTCGCAGTCGCGCCGCCGACGTGCTGCGCGACGTGTCGATAGACGATGCCGAGCGCGTGCTCGCGAGCTACTCTTTTCAGCTCTCTGGCGGGATGAATCAGCGCGTCATGATCGCGATGGCACTGATCAATGAACCGCGCCTGCTGCTTGCCGATGAACCCGGCACTGCACTGGATGTCACCGTGCAGGCGCAAACGCTGGTACTGATGCGAAGCCTGGTGCAGCGACTGGGCACCTCGGTATTGTTTATCTCGCACAACCTCGGCGTGGTGCGAGAGTTTGCCGATCGTATCTATGTGATTTATCGCGGCAACATTGTCGAGCGTGGTCCGACTGCAGCCATCTTTCATTCACCCGGGCATCCGTATACCCGGGCACTGTTATCGGCAATCCCGCGTCTGACTGGTGGTGGTGTTCCGGAAATTGAAGAGCACACCCAGGCATTCAACGCGCCGATGGTGACCCACGAGGATGTGCATTGATGTCTCAGGCCATCCTGTCACTCTCGTCGGTAAGCAAGGAATTTCGCGTGGGTAAAACACGCGTCAAAGCGGTTGACGATATCTCTCTGGACGTCGCTGACGGAGAATGTCTGGCCATTGTCGGCGAAAGTGGGTCAGGCAAAAGTACCGTCGCCAACGTGATCCTTGGTCTGTATCCGCCGACCACCGGCGAGATACGCTATCGCGGTACGGTGCTGCCGGCGCGTCGTGAACTTCAGCACCGGCGCGAAATTCAGTTGGTACAACAAAATCCGTTGTCGGCACTGAACCCGCGTCGTTCGGTTGGTGCTTCGCTGCGGCTGGCGCTGGATGTCCACAAGCGAGGTGCGACTTCCGAGCGCTCCTCCATGGTGGTGGCGCTGTTGCAGGAAGTGGGTCTGGACCCCGAGCTTGCCAAGCGCGCACCTGCAGGCCTTTCCGGTGGTCAGCGGCAACGCATCGCGATCGCCCGTGCGCTGGCATGTGAGTCTAGAGTGGTCGTGCTGGATGAGCCGACGTCGGCACTCGATGTACTGGTCCAGGCGCGCGTGCTGAGACTGCTTCAGGAACTACGTGAAAAACGTGGGCTGACGTATATTTTTATCACCCACGATTTATCGGTAGTGCGCAACATCGCCGACCGCGTGGCCGTATTTCAGCACGGCAGGCTGGTTGAGCTTGCGAAAACCGAAACAGTGTTTGAACAGCCGGCCAGCAGCTACACCCGTTCACTCATCTCTGCAGTACCGGTGGTCTCGACAGACGAGATCGCGCTGCGTGACCGGCTTGCCGCCGGGAACTAACATTCGTGAGCGCAGACCTCATCAACATTCAGGCGCACGACCCCTTCACGCTGTCTGTTATACAGTCCGGGCTCGACAACGCCGCTGAAGAAATGTTCGCCGTGTTGCGAAAAACGGCGATGAGCCCGATCATCTACGAAGTGCTGGATGTCGGCACCGGCGTGACTGATGCGCAAGGGCGGCTGGTTAGTTCAGGGGCCGGTATCCCGACGTTTGTCGGCGTACTTGATAAAGCCGTTAAAGTGATTGTCGAACGCCACGGCGAGTCGCTCCAGGCAGGCGATGTTTTTATCGCCAATGACCCCAACCACGGTGGTGTCACCCACTTAAACGATGTGGTCATCGCAAAGCCGGTGTTTTTTGACAATCGCTGTGTGGCGTGGACCGCCTCGATTGCCCACTGGGGAGATATTGGTGGCAAAGTGCCGGGTTCTATCGCCAGTGATGTGACCGAAATCTTTGCCGAAGGATTGCGTCTGCCACCGGTTCGGCTATTCAGTGCCGGGGTACGAAATCTCGCGCTGGTCGATATCATCGAAGTCAATTCGCGATTGCCGGATTTCGTCAAGGGTGACCTGTGGGCGCAGGTTGCCGCCAGCAACCGTGCCGAACGACAGATACTCGCACTGTTTGAAAAATACGGCACCGATAATGTCGAGGCGGCTATCGCAGATGCGTTCGATGCCGGACACGCACGCGCGCTGGCGGGGCTTGCCTCATTGCCACAGGGCGAGTTTTCAATCGAAGAACCCCAGGACAACGGCAGGCTGTGGCGAGCCACCATCACCGTGTCAAACAACGCGTTCAAGGTCGACTTGAGCGGCAACCCGAAAGATGATGGTGGTCCGTACAACACCAGTCGCGATGGTGCAGTGATCGCGTGCCAGATGATATTCAAGGCGCTGTGTGATCCTGAACCGTTCGCCAATTTCGGTTCCTTCTCACCGTTGCAGGTGATCACCGAAGCGGGCACCGTGTTTCACGCCGGCCCAACTGCGCCGCAGGGCTACTATTTTGAAAACCGTATCCGGCTGCTGGATATGTTGTGGCAATGTATGGCGCGTGTTTGTCCCGGGCGATTGCCGGCCGGATCATTCGCCTCGATTTTCGGCACCGTGATATCCGGCACCCACCCGGATACGCAACGTAAATTCGCCATGGTCGAACCGCAGATGGGTGGCTGGGGTGCGACCAGCGACCGCGATGGTATGGACGCGATGTTCTCGACCAATCACGGCAATACCTTCAACTGCCCGGTAGAGATCTGTGAGGCGCGCTACGGGCTTAATGTCGTGCACAAACAGCTGGCCGATGCACCGCGTCAGCCAGATGGATACAGTGGCGGTGCAGGTGTCAGTGTGATGTACGAGGCACGTGCGACCGCGAGCCTGTCGGTTGGATACACCAGAGCAAAGATACCCGTGTGGTCGTTAAACGATCGGCCTGTCGGTGGCACCAACTCAATGACGATCGAGCGCCGATCAGGTCAGCGCGAGATTCATCAGTTTGCCAGTGGTGTGACTCTGCAGCCTGGAGATCGCGTACTGATAGAAACCGCGAGCGGCGGCAACGCCTGAAGCATTAGCCCGGCTCGCGGATCATCACGAACTGCAACTTTCGCCAGCGCCGATACAAAATAGTATCGGCGCTTGCCCGTCGAATGATCGACGTCATCCGACTGTCGGAATTACTTGACCGTGATCGTGATCACCTCAGAGTAGACCGGGTCGGCATGCGGGATATGCACAAAATCACCCATCAGCAGTTGCAGCGTGTGGCTGCCCGGCGCCAGATCGAGCGTGACTTCGGTCTGTCCACCACCGAAATGTCGATAATTGTCGGAAGCAGGAACAGGCAGCGACAGATCCGGCAGCGGCGCATCGATAATCAGATGATGGTGGCCGGTGTTCTCCAGGTCAGTACCCGCCGGCGCGACACCCATGCCGCTCAAGCCAAACTGGATCGTTACCGGTGACGAGACAGTGGCCCCATCGGCAGGAGAAATAATGCGCACACTCGCGCCCGCTTCCTTGGCGGCTACCAGAGATTTGGCAGAGTCCACCGTGTCTTGTACGGCGGCACAGCCCCCGGCAAGCAATGCAGCGGCACTTACCGCGATAAACGTGTTGCGCATGAATATTCCTCATGTGTCAGTGCTAAAAAAGGCTTCGGGAACTTTTCCCAAGCCTAGAACACCTGAGCCGGCGGAACTATTCCCGATATGGAAATAGATTGTGGGAATGGGTGTGGTAGGCGGCCTTGATGACGGTTTGGGTTGCGGTGGGGTACCTCGCTGACGCTTCGGGTTTCCATGGCACTGCAGATGCCTGAGCAGGTAACCCGCCGGGTGAGCAAGGCTCGCTCTATATCACCTCGCTCACGCGTCGGGTTTCCATGGCACTGCAGATGCCCGTGCCGGTAACCCGCCGCGTGAGCAAGGCTCGCTCTGTATCACCTCGCTGACGCTTCGGGTTTCCATGGCACTGCAGATGCCCGAGCATGTAGCCCGCCGCGTGAGCAAGGCCCAATCGCAACAAGAACGCAGACGCGTCCGGCTACCGCGGCCAATCCCTCTCGCGCCTCCCACCCGCAACCCTACCTCCCACCCCAGCCCCACCAAACGATATATCCCAAAAGCACAGCCCCCTACATCTGCCTATACATTGACTTGCCCGCCCGGCTATTCAACCATGGTCGATACGAATCCGTATGCAGATCCAGTCGGAGCCAACATGCAAAGTCGTCGTCGTTTTCTACAGTCCGCCGCCGGTGCGCTGCTGATGTCCGGAGGTCTGGTGTCGCGCAGGGGGATGGCGCAATCGTCGATCACCCTGGGCCAGGCGAGCATTGATGTGCTCAGCGATGGCCACATGGAGTTCGCGGTGTCGATGGCGTTGCCGGGTAGTGAGGAAGAGGCCGGCGCGCTGCTGACGGCCAATGGATTGTCCGCAGATACCGTGCGCTCGGATTGCAATCTGACGCTGTTTCGCGATGGCACCAACACGGTGATTTTTGACGTGGGTGCCGGGCCGGCTTTTCTGCCCAACACGGGCATGTTACTGGCGTCGCTCGAGGCGTTGGATATTGATCCTGCCGACGTCACGCATGTGGTGTTCACACACGCCCATCCCGATCATCTGTGGGGGCTCAATGACGATTTTGATGAATTGGTCTTCGCCAACGCACAGTATTTAATCTCCCGTGCCGAGCGCGATTTCTGGCTCGATCCCGCGACCATTGATCGGATGCCCGAAGCATTACAGTCGTTTGCCGTTGGCGCGTCGCGCAACCTCGGATTGATTGAGGAACGCATCGAGGCGTTTGATTTTGAGCAGGAAATTTTACCGGGTGTCTTAAGTCTCGATACCAGTGGGCACACACCGGGGCATACGTCATTCGAGTTGCGCTCCGGCAGCGAGAGTGTGGTGGTGCTGGGTGATGCGCTGACTAATTCGGTGGTGTCGTTTGCGCGCCCCGATCTCCACACCGGCACAGATCAGGATCCTGAAAAGGGGGCACAGACGCGGCGACGTCTGCTCGATCAAATGGTGGCTGACAAGCTGCGTTTCATTGGCTATCACTTGCCGCATCCGGGGCTGGGTATCGCCGAGCGCAACGGCGACAGTTATCGCTACGCACCGGCCGGATAGCAGAGAGGATCAACAATGAAAAAGCGGTTGGTTAATACGGCGATAGCAATAGTGCTGGTCTTCTCGTGGCAGCTGTCATTGTAGGCAAGTGAAGATATCCCCGATCAGTATCCGGCTTCCATGTTGTATTCCAAACCCGTTGAGGTAATTCCACACGTATGGTCGGCAATTGGGGCCACAGCGCCGTCAACCTATGATAACGCCGGTCACAATAACAACTTAAGTTTCCTGATTACCGGTGAGGGGGTGGTGGTAATCAACGGCGGTGGCAGCTATCTGCTGGCCAAAGCGCTGCATGATGAGATAAAAATTATCACTGATCAGCCGGTGGTGCTGGTGATCGATGAAAATGGCCAGGGTCACGCGATGCTTGGCAATTCCTACTTGGCAGAGCAGGGCGTAGACATTCTCGCCCACGAGGATGCGGCCGCCGAATTCGAGGAGCGCGGTGCCGATATTCTGGATAGCGCACAGCGACGATTAAATGAACGCGCCGACAAAACCACCGTCGCACCCCCGACCGAGACCTTTGCCGATCGAAAGGTCATCGAATTGGGAGACATGGTGATAGAGGTGTTGTATTCGGGCCCGGCACATGGGCCGGGTGATATTCAGGTCTGGCTGCCGGAGGAAAAACTGGTGATTGCCGGTGACATGGCGTTTCACGAGCGCTTGCTGCCGATCTTCGAAGAGACCGACACCGGCGCCTGGCTCGATACCTGGGAAAATGAATTTGAAGCGCTGGGTGCGGTGTGGGTCATTCCCGGTCATGGCCACCCGACCAACATGGCCCAGGTGCGGCGCTATACACGTGATTATCTCGTGTACCTGCGCGGCAAGATTGCCGAGCATCTGGACAACGATGGTGAACTTGCCGAGGCGTTCTATGTGGATCAGTCGCCCTACGCGCATCTGGATACGTTTGAGGAACTGGCGACGCGTAATGCCGGGCGCGTATTTGAGCAGATGGAGTGGGAGTAGGGGAGTAGGTCGCCGAGAGGTATGGAAACCCGACGCGTGATCGAGTGAATCAATAGGTGGCCTTGCTCACGCTGCGGGTTACCTCAGGGGTGTTGTCAGGTGCATTGGAAACCCGACGCGTGAGCGAGGTGATATAGAGGGTTCTTGCTCACGCTGCGGGTTACCTACCGGCGTCGTGCGGTGCATTGGAAACCCGACGCGTGAGCGAGGTGATATAGAGGGTTCTTGCTCACG
>CAZYDV010000139.1:0-14692 GCA_964646405.1 uncultured Granulosicoccaceae bacterium
CCAAGAACCGCATTGACGAGCAGACCATGCGTTTGCTCGTCGATCTCGCGCAAGTGATCGATGTCGCCGCCGAGGCGCGTCGCATGTTCGATGGCGAGAAAATAAACAATACCGAGGATCGCGCAGTGCTGCACACCGCGCTGCGTCGACCTGCCGGCGACAACCTGATAGTGGACAGTGAAAACGTCGTCGATGCCGTTCACGAGGTTGCTCGCCGCGCCGCCGCTTTCACCGACCGCGTGCGCAATGGCGAATGGAAAGGCTACACCGGAAAACCGGTGCGCCATATCGTGAATATTGGTATCGGTGGTTCGGACCTCGGACCCCTGATGGTGTGTGAGGCGCTTCGGCCCTATGCCAGTGACGAGCTGCAAATGCACTTTGTCAGCAACGTCGATGGCAGCCATATCGCCGAAGTGTTGGCCGCGGTTGATATCGAGTCGACGCTGTTCATCGTCGCATCCAAAACCTTCACCACGCTCGAGACCATCGCCAACGCAAATGCCGCCCGGCAGCATGTATTGGATGCCGGTGCCACCCAGGCTGATATCGCCAGGCATTTCGTCGCCGTCTCAACCAACGCTGCTGCGGTTGCGGACTTTGGCATTGATCGCGAGAACATGTTCGGTTTCTGGGATTGGGTCGGCGGTCGCTATTCGCTGTGGTCGAGTATTGGTCTGTCGATACGGCTGGCGATCGGCAATGAAAATTTCGCTGACTTGCTGGACGGTGCCCACCAGATGGACGAGCACTTCGCACACGCACCGCTGGCCTCCAACATGCCCGTCATCATGGCGATGCTGGGTGTCTGGTACGGTAATTTCTTTGCGGCGCGCAGTCATGTCGTCGCGCCCTACGATCAGTACCTGCACCGTTTCGCCGCCTATTTGCAGCAGCTGGATATGGAGAGTAATGGCAAGAGCGTGTGTGCCAACGGCGACGCAGTACCCTGTCGCACCGGCCCTGTAATCTGGGGTGAGCCCGGCACCAATGGTCAGCACGCTTTTTTTCAATTGCTACACCAGGGTACCGATTTGATACCGGCTGATTTTCTCGCCGCCATCGAATCCCAAAAACCGGTAGCCGATCAGCATCGCATGTTGCTGGCCAACTGCCTTGCCCAGACCGAGGCGCTGATGCGTGGAAAATCCCGCGACGTGGTCGAGACCGAATTGCAGGGCAGTGGACTGGATGCGGCCGCCATCGCCAGCCTGGCTCCGCACAAGGTGTTCGCCGGCAACCGACCGAGCAACACGCTGCTGTACCGCAAACTCACCCCCACAGTGCTCGGCTCGCTGATCGTACTCTACGAGCACAAGGTATTTGTGCAGGGTAAGATCTGGGGCATCAATTCCTTCGATCAGTGGGGCGTGGAGCTCGGCAAACAGCTCGCCAGCACGATCCTTGGCGAGATGCAGTCCGGTGAGGTCGGCACCCACGACAGCTCGACCGCGGCATTGCTCAAGCGCTGCATCGAATTCGGCGCCAGCTGAATCGCCAGACCAGGTTCCTCTACCGGTAGCGCGTAATCGCGCGCAGCCGCGCCATCCAATGTGCGTTTATCCGGCAGATTTGGTCGCCCGCAAGCGTATATGCAAGCTGACGGTACGCCACACTGCGAAAACTGCCGGGGCGTGAGCTCAACGGCACGGTCCCGGTTCGATCACAACGCCTCCACGTTACAACGCATAGGCTGAGCGGGTCGGAGTCCAACCACCTTACGGTTCGCGGAACATGAAAACTGAAACACGCGCGGTAGTTATCGGAGGCGGCCTGGTCGGCTGCAGCATTCTCTATCACCTGACCAAACTCGGCTGGACCGACGTCATGCTGCTCGAGCGCGACGAGCTCACCTCCGGCTCAACCTGGCACGCCGCGGCGGGTATCCACGGCCTGCACGACAACAACAATATCTCCAAGCTGCAGTACTACACGATCAAGATCTACAAGGAGCTTGAACAGGAGACCGGGCAGGGTTGCGGTATTTTTCAGCCCGGATCCATCTACCTGGCACAAACCCGCGACCGCGAGCACCAACTGCGCATGCAGGCCGCCAAAGCGCGCTATTTCAACGTCGAATTCCATGAGCTTTCACTGGCCGAAGCCAAGGAAATGCACCCGTTGCTCAACACCGACGGCATTCGCTGTGCGATGTTCGAGCCCGACGGCGGCAATGTGGATCCGTCGGGTGTCACGCACGCCTACGCCAAGGGCGCGCGGACCAATGGCGCCGAGATTCATCGCTTCACACCGGTGGTCGAAACTAACCAGCGGCCCGATGGCACCTGGGATGTCGTCACACCCGCCGGCACCATTCACACTGAGGTACTGATCAACGCCGCCGGTTTGTGGGGCAGAGAGGTGGCGGCGCTGGCCGGACTCGATCTGCCGCTGATCCCGATGGAGCATCAGTATTTCGTCACCGAAGACATCCCCGAGGTCGCCAACGCCGGTCGTCGTCTGCCATCTATCGCCGATCGCGACGCCGAATTCTATCTTCGCACTGAGGGCAATGGCTTGCTGGTTGGTGCCTACGAGCGCGACGGGCGCTTCTGGGCTGAAGACGGCACGCCGCTGGACTTCGGTCACGAACTGTTGCCCGATGATCTGGATCGCATCTCCGACAACCTCGAAAGAGCTTGTGATCGCGTACCGGCGCTGCTGACCGCCGGGGTGAAAAAGGTCATCAACGGCCCGATGATCTGGTCGCCCGACAGCGCAGCCCTGTTTGGCCCGGTACCGGAACTGAAAAACTACTTTTGCTGCAACGGCATTATTCCAGGCTTCAGCCAGTCCGGTGGCCTGGGGCTGCTGCTCGCGCAATGGGTGGTTGAAGGCGAGCCGGAACTGGATCTGTTCCCGTGGGATCTCGCCCGATTCGGCGACTGGCCAACTCGCACTTACACCAAGGAGCGCGCGCTCGACTGCTACGCCAATCGATTCAAGATTCACTTTCCCTATGAGGAGCGCGAAGCCGGGCGTCCGCTCAAGGCCCGTCCGGTCTACGAAAAACAAAAAGAAATGGGCGCGGTGTTCGGGCTCAATTACGGCTGGGAACACCCGTTGTGGTTTGCCGGTACAGGTGGTGAGGCAAAGGAAGACTATGGCTTTGAACGCCAGGCCTGGTTCGAATCGGTCAGAGCCGAGTGTGCAGCGCTGCGCAATGGTGTCGGGATGCTGGATGTATCGAACTACGCTAAGTATGAAATCAAAGGGGAGGGTGCTGCTGCCTGGTTAAATCGTCTGGTTGCCAATAATGTACCGACCGAGATTGGCCGTTCATGCCTGACCCCGATGCTGGGTATTCGCGGCGGTATCGCCGGTGATTTCACGATCACCAAACTCGATGTGGAGCACTTCTGGATGTTCGGCTCCGGTATGGCCGAACGCTACCACCAGCGCTTCTGGCAAATGGCTGATCGACCTGATTCGGTCAGTATCGAATCGCGCACCGAAGACTGGTGTGGTTTCAGTATCGCCGGCCCCAAATCGCGTGAAATGCTGCAACGCATGACCAACGCCGACTTAAGCGCGGAATCATTCAAATTCATGCGCTCACGTCAACTGACGATTGCCGGAGTGGACGCGCTGGCGATGCGCGTATCCTTTACCGGTGATCTGGGTTGGGAAGTCTATATGCCGACCGAACATCAGGTCACGGTATACGACGCGCTGATGGCAGAGGGCGAGAATTTCGGCCTGCGGCTGGTGGGCGGGCGCTCACTGCTGAGCATGCGTATCGAGAAGGGCTACGGTTCCTGGGGGCGTGAATACTCGCCGGAGTACTGGCCGCACGAAGTCGGGCTCGAGCGCCTGATCAAACTCGATAAAACCGACTTCCTCGGCCGCGAAAAATGGCTTGAACTTAAAGAAAAGGCCCCGCGCGAGAAGCTTTGCATCCTCTCCATCGATACTGAAAATGCCGATGCACACGGTGGTGAGCCAGTGTTTGCCAAAGATGGTACGCCGGTTGGTCGGGTGAGTTCCGGCGCCTATGGCTTTACCGTTGAGCAGTCGCTGGCACTGTGTTTTATCAAGCCCGAGTTCCTTGAAAGCGGTGCCGAATTTGATGTTGCCGTGCTCGGCCAGCCGCACCATGCGCGTCTGCTCGATGCGCCGCCGTTCGACCCGGCCGGTGCTAAACTGCGCGCCTGATAAAACTTCAAGGGGTCAAGCGTGCTGATCAACGGCTCGTGGTCCGGTGGCGGACGAGATTTTGCGGTACTCAATCCAGCGACCGAAGAAGAAATCGAGCGCGTCGCCGATGGCGATGGTGAGGACGCACGCCGCGCGATAGCCGCCGCCAGTGATGCCTTTGCTGGCTGGTCGGCGACGACCGCACACCACCGCTCGGCGATCCTCTATCGCGCCTGGCAACTGATGCTCGAGCAAAAGGATGAGCTCGCTCAACTGATGACGCACGAGCAGGGCAAGCCGTTGCGGGCGGCGACAATCGAGGTACAGTACGCGGCCGATTTTCTGCTCTGGTTTGCCGAGGAGGCCAAGCGCCTGTACGGCGAGACGATTCCCTCGGCACGCGCCGATCAGCGATTTATCGTGCAGCACCAGGCAGTCGGCGTGGTGGCGGCGATCACGCCGTGGAACTATCCCGTCTCGATGATCACCCGCAAGGTCGCACCGGCGCTGGCGGCGGGTTGCACCGTGGTGTTGAAACCGGCTGAATCTACGCCGCTTTGTGCCATTGCCGTATTTAAAATTCTGCAGCAGGCAGGTGTTCCGGATGGCGTGATTAATCTGGTCACCGCGGCCGATCCAGTGCCGGTTGGTCACGAATTCTGTACCAATCCAGCGGTGCGAAAGCTCACTTTCACGGGTTCAACCGCGGTTGGGAAAAAGCTTGCTACCGATGCTGCGCCTCAGCTTAAACGTGTCTCCATGGAGCTCGGTGGCCACGCGCCGTTTATCGTCTACGCCGACGCCGACCCGGTTCATGCAGCCAAGGGTGCCTCACTGGTCAAGTTCCTGAACACGGGGCAGGCCTGTATCTGCCCGAACCGTATTTTTGTCCATCGCGATATTCTCGACGCCTTCAGCGCCACGCTGACCGAGCGCGTGCAAAAGATGCGAGTGGGCAACGGCATGAGCGAAGGGGTGGCGATCGGGCCACTGGTCAATGACGCAGCGCTTGCCAAAGTCGATAAGCAGGTGCAGGACGCGCGTGAAAAAGGTGCCAGATTGCTTTGTGGTGGCGAGCGGCTGGTCGACGGCGAATTGCAGCACGGGCACTTTTACGCACCCACAGTGCTTGCCGATGTCAGCGACAATATGTTGATCTATCGCGAGGAGACTTTCGGCCCGGTGGCGGCAATCGTGCCGTTTGACGACAACGACGATGTCATCGCCATGGCCAACGATACCCGCTACGGGCTGGCCGCCTATATCTATACGCGGGATATCTCAATGGCGATGCGCACGTTCGAGGCGTTGAATTTTGGCATCATCGGCATCAACGACATTAACCCCACCAGTGCCTCGGCGCCCTTTGGCGGCATGAAGGAGAGTGGCCTGGGGCGTGAGGGTGCGCGCGAGGGGCTGGCCGAGTATCTCGAGACCAAACTCGGCGGATTTGCGATCTAGCGCTGTAGACTGCTGTGCTGGCGCAATTCTGCGCGCCGTCGTGAACGCCTTTTGTGTTTCGTGTTGACGGGCTTCGGGTGTGGTGTTTCAATAATTGCCTGCCAGTGCCAGCTCAACGGTGCGGCTGCAGGTAGGTATCAGAATTTCACTCACGCACATCCATTTGGAGGAATACCCCATGAGAAAAGCACTAGCATCCAGTGTGATCGCAATGCTTGCGTTTGCCGGCAATGCGGCGGCGCAAACATCGGCCTGTCTTATCACCAAAACCGATACCAATCCCTTTTTCGTGAAAATGAAAGAGGGTGCGACCGCAAAGGCAGAAGAACTTGGCGTGTCGCTGAAAAGCTTCGCCGGCAAGGTCGATGGTGACCATGAAAGTCAGGTCGCAGCGATCGAAACCTGCATCGCCGACGGCGCTAAGGGCATCCTGATCACCGCTTCCGACACCAAAGCCATCGTTTCATCTGTGCAACAGGCGCGTGATGCCGGCCTGCTGGTAATTGCACTGGATACTCCGCTCGAACCCATCGATTCCGCTGATGCCACCTTCGCGACCGATAACTTTCTGGCCGGCGAACTGATTGGCAAATGGGCGGCAGCAGCGCTGGGTGACGAGGCCGCCAATGCCAAAATCGGTATGCTCGATCTGGCGGTCAGCCAGCCATCGGTCGGCGTCCTGCGCGATCAGGGCTTTTTGCAGGGATTCGGTATCGATCTCGGTGATCCCAACAAGTGGGGCGACGAGACCGATTCACGAATCGTCGGCAACGACGTCACCGCAGGCAACGAAGAGGGCGGGCGCAAGGCGATGGAGAATCTTCTCGCCAAAGATCCAATGATCAATGTCGTCTATACCATCAACGAGCCAGCCGCCGCGGGCGCCTATGAGGCATTGAAGTCGATCGGTCGCGAGAGCGATGTGTTGATCGTATCAGTCGATGGCGGTTGCCCGGGTGTCGCGAACGTGGCCGATGGCGTCATCGGTGCCACCTCGCAGCAGTATCCGCTGCTGATGGCTTCGCTCGGCATTGAGGCGATTGCCAACTGGGCGGCCAACGGCGTCAAGCCCGAGCCTACACCGGGCAAGGCTTTCTTCGACACGGGCGTCGCACTGGTGACCGACAAGCCTGTTGATGGCGTTGAGTCAATCGACACCAAGACCGGCACCGATCGCTGCTGGGGCTAGATGTCCCGGCTGTTCATCGGCAATGTTGTAATCCACCGGGGTGCCCGTTCGGGCACCCCGTTTTTTTAACGGTTTCTGGCAGGCGGGCTGAATGGCGTCATCATCAATACGCGAGTCTAAAGACGATGGCACCGAAGCGGTCGCCGAGTTTGAACAGCCATCCGGCCTGATGCGCATGGTGCAGCACGGCTTGCACCAGACACCGGCTGCGGTGCCATTAATCGTGTTGATTCTGTCGGTCGCCACCTTTGGTCTGTTGCTTGGACAGAAATTTTTCTCACCCTTTGCGCTGACCCTGATCCTGCAGCAGGTTGCCATCGTCGGTATCGTTGGTTCGGCGCAGGCGCTGGTGATTTTAACCGCTGGAATCGATCTGTCGGTCGGTGCGATTATGGTGTTGTCGTCGGTGGTGATGGGGCAATTCACTTTTCGCTACGGCCTGCCGGCGGAGCTGTCGATCCTGTGCGGGCTGGCGGTTGGCGCTGCCTGTGGTTTTATCAACGGGGTTCTGGTGGCGGTGGTGCGATTGCCGCCGTTTATTGTCACACTCGGTATGTGGCAAATCGTGCTGGCGTCGAATTTTCTTTACTCGGCCAACGAGACGATTCGCGCGCAGGACATTGCCAAGAACGCCCCGGCGCTACAGTTTTTTGGTGAAAAAATAAAAATGGGTGGGGCAGTATTTACCTATGCCGTCATCCTGATGATCTTGCTCACCGTCGTGCTCGCCTATGTGCTGCGGCACACCGCCTGGGGCAGGCACGTCTATGCCGTGGGTGATGATCCCGAAGCGGCAGAACTCTCGGGTGTCAGAGTGCGCCGCGTGTTGATACAGGTTTACATGCTCGCAGGCTTTATCTGTGCGCTGGCCGGCTGGGCGCTGATTGGCCGCATCGGATCAGTGTCGCCAACCGCCGGTCAGTTTGCCAATATCGAATCGATCACTGCGGTGGTAATAGGTGGCATCTCGTTGTTTGGCGGCAGGGGATCGATTGTCGGTATGTTGTTCGGCGCTTTGATCGTCGGGGTATTTTCACTCGGGCTGCGGCTGGTCGGTAGCGACCCGCAGTGGACCTATCTGTTGATCGGCCTGTTGATCATTTTCGCCGTGGCGATCGATCAATGGATCAGAAAGGTGGCGGTATGATTGAGCCGGTTCTGAAAGCGCGCGGACTGGTCAAGCGTTTCGGCAGGGTCACCGCGCTCGATCACTGTGATTTTGAATTGATGCCCGGTGAAATTCTCGCCGTGATCGGTGACAACGGTGCCGGCAAATCCACGCTGATCAAGGCACTGTCCGGCGCTATTCGCGCCGACAGCGGCAGCGTGTATCTGAACGGTGAAACGGTCAATTTCCACTCGCCGCAGGATGCGCGGCACGCCGGTATCGAAACGGTGTATCAGAACCTGGCTTTGTCGCCGGCGCTGTCGATCTCAGATAACCTTTTTCTCGGCCGCGAAATTCGCAAAGCCGGCATTGCCGGTCGCTGGTTCGGCAAGCTCGATCACGCGCAGATGCAAAAACGCGCACGCGAGATGTTATCCGAACTCGGTCTGATGACCATTCAGAACATCAATCAATCGGTGGAAACATTATCGGGTGGTCAGCGCCAGGGTGTGGCGGTGGCTCGCGCGGCAGCGTTTGGCTCGCGTGTGATCATCATGGATGAACCGACGGCTGCACTGGGTGTTAAGGAGTCGCGACGTGTACTGGAACTGATCCAGGATGTTCGCGCTCGCGGCATGCCAATCGTTCTAATCTCGCACAACATGCCGCATGTATTCGAAGTGGCTGATCGCATTCACGTGCATAGGCTTGGGCGCAGGCTCTGCGTAATCGACCCGAAAAACTACACCATGTCTGATGCAGTTGCACTGATGACCGGCGCGATGGAGCCGGAGGCGGCGTGACGCCAGATTTAAATGAGATAACCGCGGAAATTCTCAAACGGGCAGCGGACGTCGAGCGGTTGGTAGTGGCGATCGCCGGTCCACCGGCCGCCGGGAAATCAACGTTGGCACTGCAATTGGCTGACACCCTACGCGCCGCTTCGACCGTATCGATTGTTGCTCAGGATGGTTTTCACTTTGATAACGCCATTTTGGAGGCTCGTAATCAAAAGCCTGTTAAGGGCGCACCGAAAACCTTTGACGTCGATGGTTTTGCGCAATTGCTGTCGCGCCTGAAGCATCAGCGTGAACCTATTGCGGTACCGGTTTTTGATCGAGAACTCGACCTGTCGCGCCATTGCGCATCACTGGTATCACCAGACGATCGAATCGTACTGGTGGAAGGAAATTACCTGTTATCGGATGAAGCACCGTGGAATCAGCTCGGCCAATTTTTCGATTGCTCTATATTGTTGCAAGTGCCCATCGACACGCTGCGCCAGCGGCTGGTGCAACGCTGGCTGGATCACAAACATACAAAGTCTGAAGCCCTTGAGCGGGCGAACGGCAATGACATTCCCAATGCCGAGTACGTCATCGCCCGTTCAACGAAGGCTGATATGATCGTGGCGCAAATTAGTGGAGCCTGAGATGGATGATGTAAAAATACTGGCGTTTGATATTTTCGGCACCGTCGTCGACTGGCATGGGTCCATTGCCCGGGAAGTGACTTCACTATTGCCAGGTGTGGATGGCGATGCCTTTGCCAACGCCTGGCGTGCTGGGTACAAACCGGCGATGGCCCGGGTGATGTCGGGTGAACTGGGGTGGACCAAAATTGATGATCTGCACCGAATGATTCTCGATCAGGTGCTGGTGGATTTTTCTATTGATCATCTGAGTGAGGCCGAAATACGGCATCTGAATCTGGTCTGGCATCGACTCGAGCCCTGGCCGGATTCGGTTACCGGGCTGACTCGTCTCAAACAGCGCTATACGATCAGCACGCTTTCGAATGGCAACATCGGCTTGCTGACCAACATGGCCAAAAATGCCGGATTACCCTGGGACTGTATATTGAGTGCCGAGGTGTTTCGCGCCTACAAACCCCACCCTGACACCTATTTGGGCGTGGCTGATATCTTTGCAGTGGAACCGGGGCAGGTGATGCTGGTTGCCGCGCACCATGATGATCTGCAGGCCGCCAGAGAATGTGGCCTTAAAACCGCCTACATCGAGCGACCCTGGGAGTTCAGTCGCCATCAGGCAAAAGATGTATCAGCGGTCGAGGGCAATGATTGTCACGCCGCCGATTTCAACGTACTCGCGGATAGACTCGGAATTGACTGATTGCGAGCAGCCCGAGTATCAGCATGGATATCGGACTGAAATTGCCCGCACCGCCCCCGACAGTGACACCTCTTGGCGTTGTCGAACTGCCGCCGCCGCTCTGGTCGGCGATGACGATGGGTGAGACGTCGGCATCTTCTACAAATGCCGACACACTGCCAAAGAGGTCTGCAATCTTCGCGTTGTTGTCGCTTTGGATATCGTGATAGCCCACCGGTTCTGCGAAGGCGGTGACGCTCGCGCTGGTATCGATCGTCGCCGGTAGTGAGATCGTCACCTGCTGGTTGTCGATTGACCCAATGGCGCCAAACTCGCAAAGCAGGCTGTCGTTGCTGGTGGCGCTGCAGTTGTCCGGGAAATCGGCGTTGGCGATATCTGACATCTCGACGCGAAGATTGGCAGCGGGGACGGATCGCACCATGTCAGTGTTCAGTACACTAACCTGAAATTCTTCGGGGGTGATGGCACCAAAATCCACCGCCAGATCGATCGCGTCACTGTGGCAACTGGTGTTGGCCAGCAGCGTTGATATTTCCTGTTTGCTGCAACTGGAGAACGTCTGATCAATGGCGCCTGAGAGGTGGCGTGACATCAGGTTTCTGCCCTCGCCGCAACTGGTGCTGAAGTCGTGATTAGCACCCAGTGTATGTGCCAGTTCGTGAGTGGATAGCAGCACGGGTTCACTAAAAGGGGTCACCACGCTGACATCGTAGCCGTCAGTGCGGCAGGCCGTGCCGATCCATGCCAGACCGAGCGGTTCATCACTGTTCTTGTTGCCGCTGAACAGCGTTGCAAGGCCGATATCGCTGTTGCTTAGAACCGCATCGCGCAGGCGATAATCGCGAAAGTTTCGCATCATGTCGACCATCTCAACGCGACCGATATTCATGTCATCGTTGTTGCGGTCGGCGATTACAACGACGGTTTCAATATGAAGCGCAATGCCGAGCTCTTCGCGAAAGATCCCGTCAGTCGTGTTGAGAATCGACAGCGCTTCCTGAAAGCCGCGGCCGCCGTGATAGTCGTTGTACTGACTATCGATGACGACGCCGACACGGGCGACATGGGTCACACCGCCGGCTTGCACATCGTCCGCATCGTGCTGTCTGATGCTGCGCAGGTAGCTGTCAATGGCGTTCGTCTCGGGTGGTGCGCCGTGCGCATCATCTTGCAGACTGGCGGCGTTGCCGTGGATATCGCTGCGCAGCAGTGTGTTGTAGTCGCTCAGGGTGCCGGCGGTTGCAGCCGCGATCAGCGGTACTCGCTGGCCCTGCACCGACAGCACACCACTGACTGCATCGCCCTGAAGGGTTACGCGTGCCCACGAATCCGGCTCGCCTTCGATGATGCCTTCCAGTGTTTCCAGGCCGGCGTTCTGCAGCGCCGCTCGGGCATCGTCAGACATATCAGTGTCCTGAAGAATCGAACTGGGTTTGACCCGAAGCACGTGCTGTTCGCCGCTGGCCGAAATGGTCAGTCGCCAAGGGTATGCGTCGTCTCCGGTTGGTGAACGCTCGACCAGTTTTGCCGAATTGAGTCGGGCGTGCTCAATGCGCTTGAGTCGATCATCGCTGCGGTCGAACCAGTAGCGCGAGCCAAGCGTATCTCTCGGCCAGAACAGATCGAACCGCTTGATCGACAACGTGGTGTGGCGATCGCGTAGTGCGCCAAACAATTGTGCAGCCTTGTCGTTGTCGCCCAATTGCTCTTGTGCGATGGCCTGACTGTAGAGCGCGGTGTCGAAGTAGCGGCTGTCGGGATAGTTGCTTTGCAGTTGCTGCATCGATTCGCTGGCGGCGGCAAAATCGAATTCATCCATCATTTTGATGTAGCCGATCAGATAGCGACTGTCGTCGCGCAGGCGGCTGTCGGGATAGTCCGAGAGGATGCTTTCAAGCTTGTCCAGTGCTGTCGGAATGTCGTCTGAGGCGCGCGCTGACAGCGCACCCAGATAAAGATCCAGATCGGGTCCTGAGCCGAGTTTCTTTGCCTCTTCCAGAACCGGCATCCTGATTTTCACGTAGCGCTTTTCCGCGCCGTGCGCATCCTCGCTGCCCAGCCAGTTGCGATACGCGTCGAGCGCTCCCGAGTAGTCACCCGACTGTTCCAGTGTTCGCGCCGATTCCAACGTCACGGCGCCAGCGGGTCTAACGGCAAAGCACATCAGCGTTGTCGCGATTGCCGCGGCGCAAACCGCGCGCAGTGCCGGTGATGTTGGATAGTTGCGATGCATATTATGATGGTTATCAGCCGGGCCTTGCCGTTGCACAGTCAGCGATCGTGCAGTGGTGGCCGTGGTTTGCCCTGTTTGTCTGGTGTCGGCTACCACCAGACCAACTTGATCGCGTAAGCTCGGGATTGCCAATGCGTGCGCGGGTCACACAGTTCAGCCTGTTTATTGCACGCATGGCATCAATCGCGATCTCGTGGCGGCCCTACCGGCTGTCCGGAGGACATTTGGCCAAATCGTTTCACTTTCAGTTGCTCATCGTCGTGCTGGCGCTCTGCACGAGCCTGGCTGCGGTTGCCGAGCAAAAGCTGGTGTCAGCTATTGTCATCAATCGGCAGAATGTGTTCAGCGATGACCAGGTTCGCGAGCGGCTGGGATACCGTGCCGCCAATGCGATTCATGCCATCACTCGAGAGCGGACAATCCTGCGTGAACTGGGCATTGAAGCTGGCGATCGGGTCAGCGATGACGATGTCGCGCGGATTGAGCGACGACTCCGTGGCCTGGGCATATTTGCCAGCGTGAACGTGCGGTTGGTCGACGAGGCAGGCCTTTGGCAGCTGCACGTTGATACGCGCGATCAACTGACGCTGATAGCCAGCGCGTCCGGCTCGTTCGTCGGCGGGGTGGGTGAGGTTGGTGTCACCGTGGGTGAGAGAAACCTGCTTGGCACCGGCGACAGCCTGACCGTTGGTTTCACCGGCAATACCCGCGATGAAACGCTGGGTGCGATCAGCTATCGGGACCTGCACCTGGCCGACGGGAAGCTCAGCGCGCGATATCAGTTTGGACGTACAGAAGAGGGTGGGTTTGGCGGTGTCTTGCTCAGCCGGCCCTTCAGAGATCGCGCTCAGCGACGTTCCTGGAGTTTAAGCGCCAACAATGCATCGCGCGATATCGACTTCTACGCCAATGCTGCGTCGGTGATCCAGGTGCCAGAGGAGCAATCGCGGCTGGTCTATCGCTCAACCTGGCGGCGCGGCCCGGCCGAGCGTGAGCGGCGACGCGGCTTTAGCCTGAGTGCCACTCAAACCCAGTATCAGCCGGCACGCGGCATCGATGCGACCAGCATCACTGTGCCCGCCGACAACCGAGTGTTGTCCGGCGGGGTCACACTTGGGCTGAATCGGCTACAGGAATTTCGCCGGATCACGCGCCTCGACACGCTAGGCTTTGTACAGGACATTCGCCTGGGGACGACGCTTTCGGTGACCGCCGGGTTGAATGTACGCGAGGACCTCGACGCCGATTCGCGCCTGGAACCGCTGCTGCGTTTTAATGCCACGCGAGCACTGGCGTTTGGCGATCGCCGGCTACTGGCAACGCGCGTGAATGCTACTGTCAGTCCCGTACCTGACGCCGACGATAGCTGGTCCTACACGCTCGCGCTACACGGCTACGCGCTCAGCCGCCTGTCACATACCTTGGCATTGCGGCTCGATCTGCGCGTGGCCGACAACGGCGATCGACTGCCCGCTCAATTCACGCTGGGCGAAAATAACGGCCTGCGCGGCTATCCTGCCCGGCAATTCAGCGGTGCCCGACAACTGCGTTTGAATCTCGAGGATCGCATTCGCACAAGCTGGCGTCTCGGGCCACTCAATATCGGCGCACTGGCATTTTTCGATGCCGGCTGGATAGCCGCGGAGGGCGAGTCACTGGCACTGGCTGGCTCGTCGGTGGGGCTGGGGCTGCGACTGGGATCCAGCCCGTTGATGGGCGCCGCCGTGATGCGCATTGATATCGCCATGCCGCTAAATAGTATCGACGGCGATCGGGAACCGATGTTGTCGGTAGCGCTGGGACAGGTTTTCGGGTTTCAGCCCTGACACCCGCAGCCTTAAGTTCGCGGTTTAGACTGTTGTGATGAAACTGCAACTGGCCGGCCTGCTGCTGCTGGCACTGACAACGCTGCTCTACACTGGCTATAACCTGCTGGTGCGACAGTCGGCGTCATTTGTGCCGTCTGGACACAGCACGATCACCGCCACTATCGCGTTGCAACTGGCGGCACTGACCGTCTCGATCATCTATCTGGCACTGCTCAAAACCGCTGGCGGGACAGTCTTTAATCTGCCCGGCGGCGCCTATGGTTGGGCGATCGCCGCCGGGCTTTGTATAGGGGCGGCGGAAATCTGCTACTTTTATCTCTACACCGGCGTCGCCGGCGGTGCGCCCTTGCCGGTCAGCGTCGTGATGCCGGTCATCATCGCAGGCTCTGTACTGCTCGGGCTGGTGATCGCCTGGCGCCTGTTTGCCGAACCGCTTGGCTGGCTGCAGCTTTGTGGTGGCGCGATGATCGCCGCCGGTATCGCGCTGCTGTTCGTCGGCGCTGAGCCTGCGCCCTAGGAGCTTGTCCGAGAACAGATGATCTACTACTGCGGGCGCGATCTATCGGCCAGCTATTTCGATCGATTTCGTCAAATATGAATGAC
>CAZYDV010000140.1:0-14673 GCA_964646405.1 uncultured Granulosicoccaceae bacterium
GGCGATGCACCGTAATTGACCTCGATTTCAACATTCGCGAGATCCGCCGATGGCGCGGGCTGCATGCCCCTGGATTCGAGCGCTGTGTGAATGTGCTCCGCATACTCGAGAAAATGCAGGTCTGTGTCATCCACGCCTGCGACCATCGGTTTGAGCACGTAGCGACTATCTTCGGCACCCGCCGTCGTCGGTGCAGCGCTGATCGCATCGACCGCCACTGTGACGGAGGGTGAGACTGTGCAGGCGGAAGCCAGCAACAGTAGCAGCCCTGCGGCGCATACCCTAACCGCAAAATTGAGCGCCTTGAATGCGCAACTGTCCATCCACCATACTCTCTAGAATTTCTAACCATGGATAGTTGCACCAGTGGGCCTCTCATTACAACTGCTCGCGACTAAGTTTCACCTTCTTTTTCAGCTTTATGTCGGCCACCCCTCGATCCGCGGCGGCGCGTCTACCCGGCTTTTCGCAGCGGAGTCACGTTGCCGCTCGAATCCTTCGGCACATCGAAGAAATCGATCAGCTTCATAAGATTGTCTGCTTCCTGAGTCGTCGACTGGCTCGCCACAGTCGCCTGCTCTACCAACGCTGCATTTTGCTGAGTTGAATCATCCAGCTCGATGATGGCGCGATGGACCGTCTGGGTGGTTTTGGCCTGCTGCTGGCTGGCCGAATTCATCTGCGAGACGATGTCGGTTACTTTTTCAACTCGCCCGACGATGCTATCCAGGGTGCTCTCGGACTGCCGAACCAGCTCAACGCCGTTTTCAACCTGCTGCACACTTCGCTTGATCAGATCCTCAATCTCCTTTGCGGCACTTGCGCTGCGGCTGGCCAGATTGCGTACTTCGCTGGCCACCACTGCAAATCCGCGCCCTTGTTCACCCGCTCTGGCCGCTTCGACCGAGGCGTTCAGCGCAAGTAGGTTGGTCTGAAAGGCAATGTCATCGATGACCCCGGTGATATCTGCGATCTTCTTGCTCGACTGATGAATCTCGAGCATTGCCGTCATGGCGTCGCCTACGATCTTACCGCCCTTCTCTGCTTCATTTTGCGCCGCGGCGGCAAACTCATTGGCCTGATTGGAGTGCCGGGTGCTGTCATCAACTATAGATGTAATCTGCTGCATGCTGCTGGTGATCTCATCCAGACTGGTGGCAGACAACTCGGTTCGCTTACTTAGATCGAGATTACCCGCAGCGATCTCGCGGGCAGCGGTATCGACGGTGCCAGCCACCGTGCGAATACTCTTCACCACACTGATCAATCGGCTGATCGTATCGTTGACCGCCGCACCAATCTCGCTGAAAGTACCCTCGTACCTGCCCTTCATCGGCTGCGTCAGATCACCCTGCGCCAGTGCATTCAACACGGCAACCGATTCGGACATCCCGCGTTCATTTTCGATCGCGCGCGTCTTGTTTGCCGTTACATCTCCCTGTATGGAGACAAAGTGCGCTACCTGGCCGGAGTCATCCAGCACCGGATTGATCGCCATTGAAACCCAGTACGGTTCACCGTCTTTGGTGTAGTTCAGTATTTCATCGTAGAACGGCTGTTGTGCGTCGATCTGCTGGCGTATCTTTTGCCGCGTCTGCTGACACGTCTTTTTGCCCTGCAACAGTTGTCCGGGATTTTTGCCGAGGCACTCCTGTGCCGAATAGCCTGTCAAACGGGTGAATCCATCGTTGACATACTCGATGCGCTCCTGTGCATCGGTAATCACAACCAGGTTATCGGTCTCGGCCGCCACCAAAGACAACATCGCAATCTCTCGGCGTCTGGAAACCTTGTCAGTGATATCTACGGTGTAGATAATGATCCGTTTGGTGGTGTTGTCCGCACCCAGTATCGGATTCACGGTCGCCTGAACCCAACAGGGTTCGGCTCCGGTGCCATTCAGATCGATCTCCATGGAAAACGGCTGCCCGGTTCTGGCAAGCGACCACTTCTGCTCCCAGCCCTGCCTGGACGATTCAATAAAACTCGAAAACTGCTTGCCCTGCAATCCCTTGGGTAGAAGCCCGAGCATGGTGCAAAACTGATCATTGGAAGACTCGACATGTCCTTCGAGATCCAGATAAAGCGCTCCCTGCGTGCGATTGATCGCATTAAGGTTGTCACCAATACGTGCGATGGAATCGAATATACCGCCAATCTCGCTGTCGGGGTGAAACGCTGGCAATTGCTCGACGACACCGTTGCCCAGCGACAACAGCGAAGATTTCACGTCCCGAAGCGGACTGGATACCGTTCGAATCACCCACATTGACACAATCGAAGACAAAATCAGCGACAGCACCGAGACCAGCAAAACGATGTTCATCGCATCCGCCTCGTGCTCAGCAGCAATGTTTAGCGACTTCGCCGTGAAGCCTTCAAAATCCTCCAGCACCTCCACCACTTCCTTGTCGAGCTTCTCCTCTATCTGCTCCAGCTTGCCAATGCCGACCGATGCCTGTTCCAGATTACCCGACTCGATCAACTCAAACGTCTTGCCCGCCAGCTCGCTGAATTCCTGGTGATCGGTAGATATGCTCTCGATAGAGGCCAACACCGAGCGAAATTTGTCGGCCACCTCAGGCTTGTGATCGACCATTAGATAGCCGTTAATCATGCCGGTTGTCTCCTCGATCAAACCGTGCACTTCCTCGTCGTAGTAGTTAAACCTTTCGATCGTCTTGCGCAAATCGCTCGACGCGCTTTCAGAATCACCTGCCAGCGCCCCGTAACGCAGCGCACGCTCCAGATAAACGGCTTGTTCCAACTGTTTGTTACTAAGTGATGAAATCGTTCGCGTCAGCGGGATGTCCTCCTGCGCCACTTGAGAGAGTTCATCGCGAATCAGCGCCAGAAACACCAGGCACACAGCAGAAATGGCAACCGCTACCACGATATTGACCGCAAACAACAGAACGACTTTTCTGGCAATTGACATACGTGCCAAAATACCGCCAAGCGCTGACTGACTCACGCTGCATTCTCCTTTCCCTGGATACTGATTTATAAACTGACCGAACGCCTCGCCGGCCAGTGTCCCAATCAGACTAACGTCACAGTGCGTAAGTCCTTTAACTCACTAGAAATACAGCGCACCTGTTCCGTTGAGTGCACAACGCCCGTGAGATCTCTTTGCCTGATATCGTCAACCAGCATTCCGACAGTTTGAGCCGCAACTGCAGGCCAAAGATTCCAGTTGCCCAGCCGTCTCAGTAGTTAGCAGCGTAGCCTGACACCGGCACGGATACCGGCGACTACACGGCGCGCCACCTCGCGGAGAATCTTATGGACAAGAACGTCAGCACTCGTACCACAATGAACAAGGCATTGCGGGTCAACCTCGATGATCGCAAATACGGTACCATCGCGGAGATCGGTGCTGGTCAGGAAGTTGCGCGTCAGTTTTTTCTTGCAGGCGCCGCCGCCGGCACGATCGCGAAAACTATCTCTGCCTACGACATGCAATTCTCTGACGCTATCTACGGCGTGCAGGAGGGTCGACGCTACGTGAGCAAAGCGCGAGTTGAAGCGATGCTCGAAAAAGAATTCAGTCTGGTGGTGGCTCGGGTCAGCGAATCCAGACCGTCGACATCGCGATTTTTCTCGTACGCCGCTACCGTATCGGCCAAAAGTTTCAACCGCAAGAACGAATGCCACGCCTGGTGCGGCATCCGCATCCAAATGTACCCGGGCGCCGAACCGTCAGACATCATCATTCACGTCAGAATGCTGGATAGCACCGCAGAGGCACAACAGGATGCGCTGGGTGTAATCGGCGTCAATCTGATCTACGGCGCCTTCTATTTCTATGAAGACCCAAAGCAACTCGTGCACTCTTTGACGGACAATATCGCACCGGGCCGAATCGAGATCGATTCGGTGATGTTTCGCGGTCCGTATTTTGAAGACATTGATGATCGAATCATCAATCTGCATCTGATTCGCAGCAAGAAAACACACGCGATCATGTTCAGACCCGATGGATCAGTCGCCGTGCCATCGGAAATGCTGTACAAAAAAAACGTGTTGACGATACGAGGCTCATTCAAACCCGTCACCAAGCTCAACGTCGACATGATCGAGCAGGGTTATAAGGGATTTAGCAAGCTGCCATCGGTCGAAGAGCAAAATACCATCGTACTGACCGAGATCTCACTCAATGATCCATTGGGCCATGATCTGCAGGTGCCCGAAGAAGATCTGGCCATTCGGATCAAACTTTTGAATTCGCTCGGTTACAGCGTCATGGTGTCAGACTACACCCGCTACTTTTCGCTACGCGCCTACTTTCGCCAATACACTACCGGCCAAATCGGTATTGTGCTGGGTATGGTCAACATGCGGGATATCTTCAACGAGGATCGCTACACCGGCGTTGAAGGCGGTATCCTCGAAGGTTTTGGCAAACTATTCCCCGACAACACGCGGCTGTTTGTCTATCCGGAATTGCGCCCCTCCGGTGAGCTCAGTGATCTTTCGACACTTGAGGTCGACGATCGATTGAAATTTCTCTACCGTCACTTGCTCGACAATAGTTTCATTGTGGGTATTGAAACCAGCGACGCCAGCTTATTGAAAATCTATTCCAGACAATTACTTGAGCAAATACCGACCGGCGAGGGCAACTGGCAGGACAGCCTGCCATCCGATATCGCCACCGCCATATCGGATGAGAGACTATTTGGCTTTCGCAAAGCAGCGTAATGCTCGCCGAAGTGCTTACTCATTGACGGTAAGAATTTCGTCGAGCGATTTTTTCGTTTTTGCCACCAGGGGCACTTTAGCATCTGACGAAGGATGGCCGGCGGCGATGATCATCGTGGGCTTTTCGGACGCAGGCCTGTCAAGCAGCTCATTTAAAAACCTCATCGGATTGGGCGTATGTGTCAATGCGACAAGTCCGGCGTGATGGAGCGCGGCAAGCAGAAACCCGGTGGCGATACCGACGCTCTCTGGCACATAATAGTTTTTGAACCGCGTGCCATCGTCGTATTTACCCCAGCGCTGGGCAAACACCACGATGATCCAGGGTGCAATTTCCAGATGTGGTTTCTGCTCGTTGGTGCCGATAGGTTCCAGCGCCCGCAGCCACTCATCGCCGGCACCGCCACTATAGAAACGTTGCTCTTCTTCTTCAGCGGCCAGTCGAATACGGCGCTTGCGCACAGGATCGGATATAGCGGCAAAATGCCACGGCTGATGGTTGGCACCGGATGGTGCAGTGCCAGCCGTACGGACACAGTTCTCGATGACTTCTCGCGAGACCGCCCGGTCAGAGAAATCTCGCACCGAGTGCCGGCGCGTCATTGTGTCGTAGAAAGCGGCGGAAGCGTCGTGCATCTCTTGCGCTGACATTTCCATCCGATCGGGCAGATCCAGCGCTGTGTACACCGGGTTGTCACGGCTAAACATAGTTGACAGGTCCTATTGAGCCAAACCAAGGCTGGAGTTGGCGAGGTAATAGCTGACATCTCAAACAAGCACCCAACAGGATCGCCAGCGCCCCTGAATTGCAAGCCGGAACGGCCGCTAAATCAATATTAAAACTATACAAACGCCACACAAAGGCCGAAGACAGACTCTTGACATCATCGAATTGTTGACAGTTACCGGAACCGACCAGTTGAGATTGCCATACTTGGTCGATTGGGTGCGACGGATTATTTTCCGTTTACCCCTGCTCCCGAACGAACAAGACGACTCTCACGTTGACTCAATACGCAATTACCATTGATACGGAAGAGGAATGGGACTGGTCAGGCGGCTGGCCAGTGCGACAGCATTCGCTCGATAACATCCAGGCAGTGCCGCAGTTCCAGCAACTGTGCGCCCGGCATGGTGCACACTCTACCTGGTTCACAAACTGGTCGGTCATGGAAAATGCGGGCACCAGAGACACACTGCTGGGAATCAGCGAAAAACCCGGCGTGGAACTGGGCATGCATATTCACCCGTGGCTAACCCCACCGTGCGACCCCAACGATCAGTACGGTGCGCGCGAATCCTACCTGGCCAACCTGGACCGAGATCTCATTCAGGCAAAGCTTGAAACCAACTGGAAAGTGTTTGAGGCCAACGGCTGCAAGCCCTTGTCATTCCGGGGTGGCCGATATTCATCGGGCCCGGATGTACAGCGCTTTTTACAGCAAAAAGGGTTTATCGCCGACGCATCGGTAGTGCCCTATACCGCATGGGATGACGACGGCGCACCCGACTACCGTGATCGCAATCTCACGCCGAACCGACTCGATCCACTGGAGGCGGACGGCTCGCCACTGTGGGAAGTGCCGGTCACGCTCGGGTTCACCCGACGCCACTTTGAGCGATGGGCAAAGGTGCTGAACACCGTAGAAAATACACCGCTGCGTCACTTGCGCCTGATCGGCATTCTGCAACGCACAGGCGTGGTGAAACGTGTTTGGCTTAACTTTGAAGACACTCCGGCTGCAGACATGCTGCAACTGATCGATGTGCTGGATGCACTGCAAGTGCCCTGTATTTGCCTAACGGTCCACAGTTCGTCTCTCTACACCGGTGGCAACCCCTATTCGCGGACTAAAGAAGCAGTCGAACGAATCTGGAATACAGCCGATACAGTGATGGAACACCTGTCCGATCGCCCCGGATTCGAACCCGCAACCATCCGCCAAATAGCTCAGACCCTGGAGAGCAACCATGAAAGTCATCGGGATTAGCCCACTGGACAAAGACTCGACCGTCTCTTTCATGGAAGACGGCGACATTGTCTTTGCCTGCGGTGAGGAGCGCCTATCTCGGGTGAAGCTACAGGACGGGTTCCCGTACCGCGCGATGGAAATGGGCTTCGAGCGCACCGGCTGGAAACCGGAGGATATCGAATCGGTCGCCTACGCGTTTTACGACGGCGACGAAGAGACTCGCCTGATGAACGAGGCAGCCGAAGAGGACGAGCGCTACCACAACCCGCAATGCACCAGCGGTTCTCTCGCTAAATACAAAGAACTCAACGCCGGGGATTACCAGCCGGATTTGAGTGTGGCCATTCCGGGTCTGGACAGTGCCAACGATGAGTTTATGCCAGCGAAGGGACTGCTCAAATCGCAACTGTACAAACTCGCCGCCGCCAATCCGTCCTGGGACTGGCGATTGCACAAACGGTTTTTCAGGCAATGGCTCAGTACCGCCAGTGCGGATCATCAACTACGCACAAGCCAGCTTCGTGAAGGGCTTGCGAAGTACGGCCTGCAGGACAAACTGGTGCGCTTTAACCACCACGATACCCACGCCGCCAATTCTTTCTTTGCAAGCGGCTATGACGAGGCTCTGCTGGTTACTCTGGACGGCTACGGATCGGGCAACTGTGGTGGCGTGTATATTGGAAACAGCGGTGGTCTTGAGTGTTTGCAGAAATTCTCGTTTCCCAATTCGCTTGGCCAGTTCTATGAAATGGTCACCAGTGCGCTCGGCTTCAAGCCCGGCCGCCACGAGGGCAAGATCGTCGGGCTCGCTGCCTATGGCAACCCTGACATCCTGGGCCCCGTGCTGCGCGATCGCTTTGTGATCGAGAACGGCGATATCAGGATCCGCGCCAGCATGAACTATTTCTTCGCACGCGACCTGACCCGACGGTACGCCAAGCGCGACATCGCCGCCGCCTATCAGACCGTGCTGGAACAGGTGACCAAAGAGGTATGTGAGTACTGGGTGAATAAGACTGGCCTGCGTAACGTGGCTGTGTCCGGTGGCGTCAACGCCAACGTCAAGCTGAATCAACGGATCCACGAAATCGATGGTGTCGACAGTGTATTCGCCTATCCGAACATGGGAGACGGCGGCTGCGGCAGTGGCGCTGCGATGCTGGTATTCAAACCCGAAGTCTTTGGCAAACCGATCGACAACGTCTACCTGGGGCCGGACTACAGCGACGACGAGATCGAAGCGGCACTGCGCAAGGAAAATCTACCAATCGAACGCCCCGACTCCATCGAGGACAGCGTAGGTGAGTTGCTGACCAAAAACCACATCGTGGCACGTTTTAATGGCCGCATGGAATACGGTCCGCGCGCACTGGGCAATCGATCCGTGCTGTATCCGGCACAGGATGCCAAAGTTAATCTCTGGCTCAATCACCAGCTCGGTCGCACTGAATTCATGCCTTTCGCGCCAGCCGTGCTCGCCAGTGAAGCCGACAAGCTGTTTCACAATACACAGGGTTGCGAGAAGACCTCCGAATTCATGACAGTCACTTTCGATTGCACAGATTTCATGGCCGACAAATGCCCGGCTGCCGTACACGTCGACCGCACTGCCCGCCCGCAGTTCGTCAGTGAAAAGACCAATCCGGGTTTTCACAAGATCCTGCAGGCCTACCACAGCCGTACCGGTATACCCTCGGTGATCAACACCAGTTTTAACATGCACGAAGAGCCGATCGTCTGTTCACCCGACGATGCCGTCAGAGCCTTCCTGCTGGGCAACATCGATTATCTCGCTATCGGTGACTACCTGGTGCCACATCCGAACCTGGACAAGCTGCTGGCAGAACGCAAACAGCCCTAGCTCATCCCGCCGCCAGTCGCCTTCAACTAGACTGGCTGGCCGCATCCAGCCCGTGGCATTGGTCACGGGCGCAGTCCCCCCGCTCTACTTAAGAAATTCCTCTCAGCCGATACGGGCGTGCCACTATCTCGGCGCGGCCCACGTGCGCGCGATTTTCGAATAGTGTATAACCGCTGCTTGCGATCCATCACCCCACTGCGGCTGCAACAGACTATGCACATCGAGCCATTTGGCGTTGAAATCTGGATGAACGAATGGGAGACGCGCTGTGAGTACAATCTCGCCGAGACCTGCGTAGAGAGCCTGACGATCGCCGAATTGCTCGATATCACCGGCCAGAACTCCACCGACCTATCGGCGCTGCTGCCACTAAAAATGACCTATGGTGCGATAGAAGGTTCAGAGCGCCTTCGACAGGCGATCGCCGCACTCTATGATTCACAGAAGATGGAGAATATTGTCGTCACGCACGGCACCATCGGCGCCAACATGCTGGTGCACAAGACACTGGTATCGAAGGGTGATCGCGTGATATCAGTGGTGCCGACCTATCAACAGCACTACTCGATACCAGCCAGCATCGGCGCTAAGGTTCAGCACCTGCACTTGCGCGAACAAGACAATTTTCTGCCCGATCTGGACGCGCTGCGTGACATGGCAGCGCCAGGCGCGCAACTGATCGCGATCAACAATCCAAACAATCCCACCGGTGCGCTGATGGACGAGGCGATGCTGCGCGAGATTGCAGCCATCGCAAGAGATGCCGGCGCCTGGGTACTGTGCGATGAAGTCTATCGTGGCACCGATCAGCACGGCTCGGGCATGACCACATCAATGGCCGACCTGTACGAAAAGGGTATCAGTACCGCCAGCACATCGAAAGCCTTTTCGCTTGCGGGCTTGCGCCTGGGCTGGATCGCCGCCGCGCCTAAGCTGATCGAGAAAGTGGCCATTCATCGCGACTATGACACCATATCAGTCGGCATGATTGACGATCATTTCGCCACACTGGCGATCGAGAATTATCAGAAGGTTCTGCAGCGCAGCCATCAAATCAC
Organism: uncultured Granulosicoccaceae bacterium; assembly: GCA_964646405.1. GTDB lineage: Bacteria > Pseudomonadota > Gammaproteobacteria > Granulosicoccales > Granulosicoccaceae > CAKZSB01. The sequence goes on from CAZYDV010000140.1 coordinate 9,597, forward strand.
CCGTGGCAACCTGAACATTCTGGAGAGCTGGGTCGACCAGCAACCAAAAATAAGCTGGATTAAGCCAAAGTCCGGTACCACCGCACTGCTAAAATTTGACCTGCCGATGACATCGCGAGATTTCTGTATCGCGCTGTTGCAGCAAACCGGTGTGATGTTCACTCCCGGCTCTGTGCTGGAGATGGAGGGTTACGTTAGGATCGGCTACGCCAACAACCCGGATATTCTGCGTACCGGGCTCGAGCGGGTGGCCACCTTCATGGGCCAGTACGGCTAGCTGTCTTCCTCAACCTGATGCACCTCGATGACGTTGCCATCCGGGTCGTAGAAAAATAGCTGTCGCCAACCTTTGACCGCCGTGTTACCCCAGTCCGAATAAGCAACACCCTGTTCATCGAGGTGTTTCATAAAGGCTTCGATGTCGTCGGTTCGATAGGCGATGTGCCCACGGGCGACCGGGTTGACGATCTGTCCGGTTTTGAATCCGGCCTGCACATCTTTTTGCGCCAGATGCACCTGAATGTCACCATCCGTGACAAACGCGACATCGCCGGCGTAGCCCTTTTTTTTCTCAAGCGGCGGCAGCAGCTCGGCCGTTTCAGTCTCAAGGCCGATCACGTCGCGATAAAACCGGTCCATTTCACCGACATTCTCGGTGGAGAAATTGATATGGTGGAGCTTTAGATTCATGGTCGAGCAACTCTGCACAGGGTATACAGGAAAGAGCGAACGCCAAAGCGTGGCCGCCACGCCATTGTAGTCAGCTGAACCCATCGGCACAAACCGTGTCAGATCACGATCCTGCTTCGATTCTCCGCCCGTGCAGCCGACCGGGGCTTGCCACGATCTCGGCCAATCCGCAGAATAGCGTCGGGACCAGTTCAACGGATCACGGCAATCCCATCGCGGGCCAGACAGTGCTTACGTACGCCACCCACCCCATTTATCAGTAGAGCCAGCAATAATTCAATGACGGACAATCTGCGCGACGCGGCACTCGAGTATCACCGCCATCCGAAGCCTGGCAAACTCGAAATCAGTGCCACCACCAATATGCTCAATCAACGTGATCTGTCGCTGGCCTACTCGCCAGGTGTGGCGGCGGCCTGCGAAGAGATTGTCCGCGATCCTGCACAGGCGACCGAGCTTACGGCACGCGGCAATCTGGTGGGTGTCATCACCAACGGTTCTGCCGTGCTGGGTCTTGGCTCGATCGGGCCGCTGGCCTCCAAACCGGTCATGGAGGGCAAGGCAGTATTGTTCAAGAAATTCGCTGGTATCGATGTGTTTGACCTCGAACTGGACTCGGCCGATGTCGATACCTTCGTCGCCGCAGTGGCGGCGATGGAGCCGACGTTCGGCGGCATCAACCTCGAAGACATAAAGGCGCCGGAGTGTTTCGAAATCGAGGCGCGCCTGCGAGAGCGCATGAATATCCCGGTGTTTCACGATGATCAGCACGGTACGGCCATCTGTGTGGCAGCGGCCATCAGCAACGGCCTGAAGCTGGCTGAGAAATCTTTGTCGAAGGTCAAACTGGTCTGTTCCGGGGCCGGTGCCGCGGCACTGGCCTGCCTCGATCTGCTGGTGGATATGGGCTTGCCACGTGAAAACATCACGGTCGTGGATATCGTCGGTGTGGTCTATGCCGGCCGAAACGATCAAATGGACAAATACAAAGCGCGCTACGCTCAGGAAACCGGTGCGCGCACGTTGAGTGATGTCATCGGTGGTGCCGATGTATTTCTCGGGTTGTCTGCTGCCGGTGTACTCAAACCCGAAAACGTTGCCAGCATGGCGCCCGACCCATTGATATTTGCGTTGGCCAACCCAACTCCGGAAATCATGCCCGAACTGGTCAACGAGGTTCGCAGTGATGCGATCGTCGCCACCGGCAGAACCGACTACCCGAATCAGGTCAACAATGTTTTGTGCTTTCCGTTTCTGTTTCGTGGCGCGCTCGACGTGGGCGCTACCTGCATCAACCAGGAAATGAAAATCGCCGCGGTCGATGCAATCGCCGAGATCGCCACGCGCGAAGCGTCGGATGTTGTTGCGTCTGCCTACGGCAGTGCGCCGTTCGGATTTGGTCGGGACTACCTGATTCCCAAACCATTCGACCCGCGACTGATGACAACCGTGCCGCTGCGAGTGGCCGAGGCGGCGATGAAAAGCGGGGTCGCGACCCGCCCGATCGAAGATATCAATCGCTACCGGGAAAGACTGACCGAGTTTGTCTTTGCCTCGGGACTCATCATGAAACCGGTATTCGAGAAAGCCAGCGCCGATCCGCAACGCGTGGTGTTCGCCGAGGGCGAATCACGGCGGGTGGTCAGTGCGGTTCAGGTGTTGGTAGACGACAACATCTGCAAACCGATTCTGATCGGTCGTGAATCGGTCATCAAGGAACATATTCAACGCTATCAGCTGCGGCTGGAGCCTGGCGTGGACTTCGAGATCATCGACCCGATGAACAACGACAAGGAGGCAGAGTACGCGCAGGCCTATCACGAAATCGCCGGTCGCAACGGCGTGACCCCGGCCTACGCCAATCGAGTGGTGCGCACGCGTGGCACAGCGCTTGGCTGTCTGATGGTAAAAAATGGCGAGGCCGACGCGATTGTGTGCGGCACTCAGGGCGCCTATGTGCGACACCTGCGCTATGTGAGAAGCGTCATTGGCGTGCAGGAGCATCTGTCTGATTGCTCAGCGGTGATCATGATGATTCTGCAAAAAGGCACCTTCTTTCTGACAGACACACACGTCACCGTCGATCCAACTGCAGAACACATCGCCGAGACCGCAACGCTTGCAGCCAGCCTGGTTGAGCGTTTTGGTATCGACCCGAAGATTGCACTGCTATCGCATTCGAATTTTGGCAGTCGAGACAACGCCAGCAGCCGGAAGATGCGCAAGGCGCGCGACCTCTTACATCAGCAACAACCTGAATTGCCCGTGGAAGGCGAAATGCACCCGGACACTGCGGTGCTGGAAACCGTTCGAGACAGAATATTCCCCTATGCGAAGTATGCCGGACCAGCCAACCTGATGGTGATGCCCGACCTCGATGCCGCCAACATCGCCTATAACATGGTGAAAGTATTCGGTGACGGCATTCCCGTTGGCCCCATGCTGGTCGGTATGAAACAACCGGCACATATCGCCACAGAGGCGATCACGGTTCGCGGGATCGTCAACATCAGTGCCGTGGCAGCGGCGGAGGCAATCGATTTCAAACGAACGCAAGCTGCTGCTGCAACCCGTGCCTGATTTCTACCCGGCGCAGCCCATAACTCTGGCGCCACTGTGTTTTAAGAGTGGGTTGGCGCAGAGCAGCTACAGGAATCTGGCGAAAACAGCCTTCAGGTAATCGGTCTCGGGAATGGCTGCATGGATCGGATGGTCGCGCCCCTGACCGCGCTGGGCGAACAACTGAACACTGGCGTTCGCGTTTCGACCGGCCTGGAGCACAAGATTACGCAGATCGGCAACGGGCAAATGATGTGAACAGGAGCACGACACCAGCGTGCCACCGGGTTTAAGCAACTGCACAGCCAATGAATTGATACTGCGGTACTTCTGCACCCCGCTGCGGCGGTCCTTCTTGCGCTTGATGAAGGCCGGTGGATCGAGCACGATGATATCGAAGCGTTCACCACGTTCACGCAGTGCGCGCAGTGTGGCGCCGATTTCGCCCTTCTCGGCACTCCAGCGATCGCTATAGCCGTTGAGCTGTGCGTTCGTCTGAGCCCCGTCGAGCGCCGCCTGGGAACTGTCAATGGCGACCACCTCGCGTGCGCCACCGGCGAGCGCATTCATACCCCAGGCGCCCAGATAACAGCAGGCATCGAGCACTCGGCAATCACGGGCGAGCGTCGACAGCAATTGTCGGCTGTCGCGATGATCGTAATACCAGCCGGTTTTCTGTCCCTGTTCCAGTGATAGCTGATAGCGCAGGTCATTTTCTATCACCACTACCGGGTCGGTAACTGAACCGGTCGCCACACGATCATACAGCGGCAACTGCTCGAGCTCGCGAACGGCGATGGAGTTGCGCAATACGATGGCAGCCGGTTTTAAAAGTTGCTGCAATTGCGCAAGAATTGTCTCAAGCAACGCTTCCATACCGGCCGTGGCGATCTGCACCACCAGGTGGTCGTCAAAGCGATCGACCACCAGACCGGGTAGCCAATCGCCTTCGGCATTGACCAATCGGTAGTAGGGTTTGGAAAACTGTGCCTGGCGCAATTGCAACGCGACATTCAAACGACTGCCAATTAACTCTGCATCCAGAGCCTGTGCGCGTTCATAGCTGTACACCCTGGCACATATCAGTGAATGTGGATTGATAGCCGCCATGGCCAGAAACTTGCCACGGCTGGACCACAACGGCACCTGGGCTCCTGCGTCGAGCGCAGTCAACGGTGTGCGCGTGGTATCGACCTCGTTGCTGAATACCCACAGGTGCCCGGCTTCCAGTCGGCGCTCTTCGTTCTTTCGCAGCACCAGGCCGAATTTTTCAGTCAACTCTATCTCGTGAGTGTGGGTCGCGCGGTGAATGCGGGTCGCTTTATTAACGGTACAAACGACAGCGCGCGATCCAATTGACCGCGAGTGATATCGCCTTATACGTGTAGACCCGTAACGTACGACATGACGACGGACTTAACGGTAAAAATGACGCCCGAACTCATCGGGCGTCACCGAATCAGACTAACGGGCAATCATTGCCTGCAGAATTTCGTCTTCAAGTTCACCACGAATAGCCAGTACTTCGCCCAGTCGCGAGAGATCTTCGCGCAGCGCCTGCTGATCGTCACTGGCGCCATCGTAGCCTTCGTATTTGTCGTTGAATTCGACCAGCGCATCCGTGGTTTCGCCGATTGACGGATACACTTTATCTGCCACTTCGCGCACAGCACCCCGGCGCTCCTTGCCTTCGATGATGCGTTGATAAAGTGTGAATTGCCCGGTGGCGGTGTAATCGACCATCTGGTTCAGAAAGTCCTTCAGTGCCAGCGGGGTGATGTCTGCCTTGACGCCATCGGCGGCTTGTGCCGGGGATGCCACACCACCG
>CAZYDV010000141.1:0-14538 GCA_964646405.1 uncultured Granulosicoccaceae bacterium
CCGCCAGTGCCGTGAAGAACGCGATATTCAGTGCGTGCGACAGACCCAGCACGTGCGCAAGCTCCGCCACCCCCATGCACCAGCCGACGGTGAGCAGAAAAATGTACTCCTTGATCTGATCGAACTTCATCAGCAATCGGCTAAGCACGTAAGACGAAAAAAAATACGCGCCCGCACCCAGCAGCGGTAACAGCAGCAAAATTTTGATGATTTCGGTCAGCGCTGATGTCTGGCTGCCCAGGCCCTCCAGCAGCAGCAGCGCGATGACGGCGATCATGTCTTGCAACAGCAGAATGCTGACGATGATCTCGCCCATGCGCTGATGGTGCAAAGCGCTGGTTGGCAACAGTTTCAAGCCGATAATCGTCGATGAAAACATCATCGCAGTGGCGGCAATCAGGCTGTCGGTGGGTGAAAACCCGAACGCCATCGCGATGACGAATCCGGCCAGTGCGAAGCACAGACAGCTCAGCAGGGTGACGGCGGTGGCCTCGCGCAACAGATGTTTCAGGTCGGCAGGCTCGAGGTTCAGGCCGAGCAGGAACAGCAGAAAAATGATGCCGATGTTGGCGATATCGGCGACCAGCGCCGGATCGGAGATCAGCCCGATCGCGTGTGGGCCAACAATAAACCCGAGCGCAATATAGGCCACCAGCAGCGCCTGCCGGGTAAACAGCGCCAGCGTGGCGATCACCGATGCACCGGTGAATATTAGAAAAATCGAATAGATGATGGTCTCGCCATTCACTTAGCATTCGCTCTGGTGTCATTTACGGGGTGGGTAGTTACAGCAGTAGGTGCGTCAGGCGGTACTATAATAGCCTGCGGTGGCAACGATAATTGCCGCGTGTGCCGGCGGCGGAAATAAGCCGGGCAAGAGCCCGCGCCGGCGTGTATCATCCGCCCCTGCCGGCTGCGCGCCAGGGCTCCATCATCAACCCGTTTCACAAAGTACGCTATGGATCGTTATCTTGAATTTGTAGGCAATCACCCGATTCTGTTCACCGCGCTGGCCGCTGTGCTCGGTATGATCGCATTCATGGAATACGAGCGGATGTTCTCCGGCATCAAACCGCTCTCGCCGATGGAAGCGACGCGACTGCAGAACGATGAAGATGCCATTTTTGTCGACGTGCGCGAAGAGGGAGAATTTAGGACCGGGCACGTACCCGGTGCGCTGAACCTTCCCAGTTCAGCTTTCGACAAACGCATGGTCGAACTTGAAAAGCACAAGAAAAAGCCAATCATTCTCTATTGCGCCAACGGCACCCGCTCGGCTCGCGCCGGTGGAAAGCTGCGCAAGAAAGAATTTGAATCGGTTTACAACATGAACGGCGGCATTGGTGGCTGGGAGAAGGCCAGTATGCCCATCTCGACAAAATCCTGATTCGTCGACCGTTCGATCAGCCCCACTTGCCGACCGCGCAACAGGTAACCGCGCCGGTCCGGATCGGAGACACCAGAATGCCCAAACCGGTACTGATGTATGAGACTGGCCTGTGCGGTTTCTGCCGTGCCGCGCGTCGCTTGCTCGACAACAAGGGCGTAGCGTACGACACCATCCGGGTGGACCAGCAGCCCGACAAAATGCAGGAAATGATGGATCGCAGCGGCCGCCGAACTGTGCCGCAGATTTTCATCGGCGAGCGCCATGTCGGCGGTTTTGACGATCTCCACGAACTTGAGACCGATGGCGAGCTGGATAGCTGGCTGGCCGACTAAACACCCTATCTTCGCGGCACCGTAGTCGGTGCCCGGCTCGCTGAGCACACAGTTTATGATGGTGCGCTACAGTCGAGCTACCCGAGTTAAATACAGAACACAGGATCAACATCGATATGGCTGACGAAACAGCGGGCGGCGCTGCCGCGGCGGGCGAGCAGAAAGCCGAAGGACAGGTCTTCAGAATTCAGAAGGTCTTCGTCAAGGACCTCTCGTTCGAGACGCCTCGTTCAACTGAAATTTTCACCGAGCAGGCGCAGTGGAAACCCGAGGTCAAAGTGCAGCTCAACACCGAGAATCGGGCGATTAATCAGAATCTCTACGAATGCGTGCTAACGGTGACTGTGACGGTCGAACTCGAAGCCAAGACGGCTTATCTGATCGAAGTCAAGCAGGCCGGTTTGTTCTCGATATCTGGCTTTGGCCAACAAGAGCTTGCCCATCTACTGGGTAGCTACACGCCCAACGTCTTGTTCCCATTCGCACGTGAAGCTATCTCCGATATGGCAGTGAAGGGCGGTTTCCCGCAGCTTCTGCTCGACCCGATCAATTTCGACGCACTGTATGCACAGCATCTTGCCAAGGGCAAGCAACCCAATGCTCCGGCACCAGAAACGCAGCAGTAACGTTCGACCGAACGCGGTCGTTGGGTAGCGCCGCGTGACGGCACACATCTGTGTGCTGGGTGCCGGCAGCTATGGCACCGCGCTGGCGGCCCACCTGGCGCGCAATGGCCGCGCGACCACGCTGTGGGCGCGCGACGAGGCGCTCGTCTCGCAGATGCGGTCCACGGCAGAAAATCCCCGCTATCTGGTCGGCGTCGCACTGCCAGAGACACTGCGCTACGAAAGCCAGGTCGAGCTTGGCCTGGCCTCAGCCAGCGATGTGTTGATCGTGGTGCCCAGCAGTGCCTTTGAACAATCGTTGCAACAGATCGAACGCCATGCCAGTGCCGACTGCGGTGTGATCTGGGCCTGCAAGGGGCTTGAAAAAAACACCGGTCGACTGCTGGGCGATGTGCTGACCGGCCATCTGGGCGACGCCGTCAAGCACGCAGTGATATCCGGCCCCACCTTCGCCCGCGAACTCGCCGAAGGCCTGCCAACCGCGTTGACCGTCGCAGCCAGTGACCCGGCCTATGCGGGCTACGTGAGCGAGCTACTGCATTCCAATCGTTTTCGCGCCTACGTCAGCGATGACATTCGCGGTGTGCAACTGGGCGGTGCGCTGAAGAACGTCTACGCCATCGCCGCCGGTATATCCGACGGGCTTGGCTTTGGGGCCAATGCCAGAGTGGCGTTGATTACCCGCGGACTGGCCGAGATGCGCCGGCTGGGTGATCGACTGGGTGCTCGAGCGGATACCTTGTCAGGGCTTGCCGGCACCGGTGACCTGATCCTGACATGCACCGATGATCAATCGAGAAATCGTCGCTTCGGACTGGCGCTTGCCGATGGTTTGACGGTGGCGGGAGCTCTGGCCCAGATTGGTCAGTCGGTCGAAGGGGTGGCGGCGACCAGTGCGGCCTTCGGTCTCGCCAGACAATACGCCGTTGAGATGCCGATCGTCGACCAGGTGTACGAGGTGGTGGTCAACGGTCGCCTGCCGCTTGAAGCAGTGCAGTCACTGTTGGAGCGTGCACCGCGCAGCGAGGGCGCCTGAGGCTGCCCCCATTTATTCGAAAGCACCCGTAGTCATTGGCTAAATCCAAGCTGCCGCCACGCCTCGTAGGCGACGATCGCCACACTATTGGATAGATTCAGGCTGCGGCTTTTTTCCAGCATCGGAATGGTCAGGCGCATCGAGGCGGGTCTTGCACTCAATACGTCGTCTGGCAAGCCGCGTGTCTCGGGCCCGAACAACAACGAATCCCCCGGCTGGTAGCGGACATCACTGTAGTGGCGAGTGGCTTTAGTGGTCAGCGCGTAGAGATTCGTCTTGGGTTGATCTGCGCAAAAGTCGGCAAGCGATGACCAGTGGGTGACGTTCGCGAGCTCGCGATAGTCGAGCCCGGCGCGACGGACGCGTTTCTCATCCAGACTGAAACCGAGTGGTTCGATCAGGTGCAGCTTAAACCCGTTGTTCGCACACAGGCGAATGATGTTGCCGGTGTTGGGCGGTATTTCGGGTTGATATAAAACGATGTTCAGCATTCGAAGTGGATTTGCGCATTGTGATTTGACACGGTTTCATGAATTGCTGCTCGATACGCCAATCGTGATTTCAGCAAGACGCCTGCATGGTATAGGGTTTGCAGCGGGCAGCGCCTGCAGAATATTTAACCTGGGGCGTTTTGCCCTGGTTGTTTTGCCCGTTGTAGCCATGTGGTAGGTAATAGATGGTTTCCTGTAGTAACCGATTTGGTTTGATGTTAGTGGCTGTGTGCGTTGTTGCTGCGTTCCTGACTGCCTGTGCAGCGAAGACCGATGTCACGCCACCGCCACCGCCACCGCAGAGCACCACCGCGGTATCCTCTTCCGCTATACCTCAGCCTGTGCTGGTCGATACCGACGCCGCTCCGCAAACCATTCCCGCTGCGGCACGTCCAGTGTTGCCGGATGATGATACACCGGCACCGTCAACACGCGAACTCAAATACACCCTGGTGGCTGACGGACTGGATGCTGACAAGGTGTTGTTTGCGCTGTCCCGCCAGGCGCACACCGATCTGGACATCATTGGCCGCATCCCCGGCAAGCTGACGATGTCGGCCGTCGATCAGCCCTTGCCGGTCATTCTGAAACAGATTGCCCGGCAGCTTCCGGTGACCATTGTGAGCAACGACAGCGGCGGCTTCACCATCGCGCTCGATCAGCCGTATTTCTTGTCTTATCCGGTGGACTATCTGAACATGCGCAGGCTCTCCAGCAGCAGTGTGGAGCTGACGACGCAGTTGGGCTCACCGGGTGTTGCGGGCGAGGGCGGTAATCCGATTGATGCCGGTAACCGTTCGCGCATGCAGGTACAGAATCAATCGGACAATCGTTTCTGGCAGTCATTGGTCACGGGCGTCGCTGGGCTTGTCGGTCAGAGTGTCAGCGTCGATGCGCGCAGCGGTAGAGCGTCGGCGACCGGTCTGTATGTGAATCGAGAGAGCGGGATCCTGGGGGTCAGGGCCACGCGGGCGCAGCACAACGTGATCCGCAAACTGATCCGCGAGGCGGTGGGCAGCGCGCAGCGTCAGGTACTGATCGAGGCGACGGTCGTCGAGGTGACGCTGAGCGACAGTTTCGAATCCGGCATTGACTGGTCGATTCTGGATCAGCGGGACGGGTCGCGCACGCTGGCGATCAATCAGCAGTTAAGCGGCACCCCTGCGGCCCAGGACCTGGCAGCATCGCCGGCGGTGGCACTGAGTTATCTGAATCCGTTTAGTCGCATTGGTGATGTGTCGGCAACGCTTCGCGTACTGCAACAGTTTGGCGAGGTGCAAGTGTTGTCGAGCCCCAAGATTATGGCGCTGAACAACCAGCCTGCCGTGTTGAAAGTGGCTGATAACCGTGTTTATTTTACTTTTGAAATCGACCGTCTGTCGCGCGAGAACGGTGATGAGCGCACGCTGGTGGAATCGCGGGTGCATTCGGTACCGGTGGGGCTGGTTATGAATGTGGTGCCATTTGTTACCGCGGCCGACGAGGTCATTTTGAACGTGCGCCCGTCGATCTCCAGAGTACTCAATTTCGCTGAAGACCCGAGTCCAGCGTTGAGCGGCCAGCCCGAGGTACGCAATCTGATCCCCGAGATCCAGATCCGCGAGATGGAATCTTTGCTCAGGGTAAAAAGTGGAGAGGTCGCAATAATTGGCGGGCTGATGCAGAATAAGCAGGACAAAAGAAGCACAGGCGTCCCCGGCCTGAATCGAATCCCACTGCTGGGCAAAGCCTTTTCTCATGAGAAGAACGAGATTGTCAAAACAGAGTTGCTGGTCTTTTTACGCCCCACGGTGCTGCACAGTGCGGCATCGAACCCCGCCAATCCGCTGGCAAGCGGTGTCGAGTCGCTGCTAAGCGACTGATATCTGTGAGTCTCTTTCTACAGGCAATGCAGGAGAAGCGACCGCGCGCACAGGCGTCGAGCCCGCAACAGGCTGCCGACCCGCTGCTGCCGACAGACGCCGAACTCGCGCTGGAACCCGACCCGCAAGCGGCGTCAGCGCAGCCGTCAACCTGGCACGATGCGACCGCCAGTCGTCCGGTCGATGCAGCGCCATTTCCGGCATCGGCAGACAGTCCAGCCGCCGCGGAGGCATTGGATCAACCAACGGCGGCGCGTGATGCGACGCCAGCCGCGCAGGCGGACAACCGTGTTCCCGCAGGTCTTGGGTCAATCGCGATCATTGAGCCGATGTTGTGGTTGGCGGCGGTGGCATCTGCTGCAGGCATGCTGCTGGGCCTGTATTTTCTCTTCGCAGGTTTTGAAGATTTCGCCGAGGCGGAACGCACGAGCCTGCAACGCGATCTGGATACGCTGCAGGTACAGGTCGAGCAGTTGCAGACCGAGGAACAGGGGATCGAGCCAGCCGCGATGTCGACCGCCGAGCCAGTCGCGAGCCAGTCTCCACAGCTTTCGCCAGATCCGCAGTTGCAGCACGCGCAGGGTACACTGCTGCCCGTTGCGGTCGATCCGATTAACCCTGCCACCGCACCGGCACCCGAGGACCATCCGCCGCTCGAAACAGAGGTAATAGAATCTGCCGAGCCAGCCGAGGTCAGCGCACCATTGGCAGCCCAGATCGATTCACTGCGCGCGCAACTCACCGCGCAGAGCGATCGTATCGATCAACTTGTCGATGAAAATTCACGCCTGCGGACGCAGCGACCACGCGCCGCAGAACCATCGAACACCGGTGCTGAAGCATCGCAGGTTGCCAGCGGCAGTGCCGTTGCCCGCAACAATCCAGCAAAGGCCACCGAACCGGTGGTGACCATTAGTGAGCAGCCGGCAAAATCCACGACTGGCACGCGGATCGACGGCGCGCAGACCGGCGTCGGTGCCAGATCAATCGACGACGAAGCGATCGAGGCCGGTGATCGACTGCGCCTGTTATTGCGTCAGGGGTATACAGCCTACAGCGACGGCGATTACGCGGCGGCAGATTCGTTCTACGATCAGGCTATGCTGCTCGATCCGTACAATCGCGACGCCAACCTTGCCGTCGCCTCGGTAGCGCGACAACTTGGAGATTTTCGCCGCGCTGAAAATCGCTATCGACATTTGTTGTCACTCGACGGTCAGGACTCGGCGGCTTTTAGCGGGCTACTGGATGTGGCGGCGGCGACGGGTGATCAGACGATTGAACACGAGATGGTGGTTCACATCGATAACGTCGAGCATCCCGGACGCATGCACGCCGCGCTTGGCAACTATTACAACGCGCAGCGCAGTTGGCAACTGGCGCGCGATGCATGGCGTGATGCGCTGACGATCGATGTTTCTAATCCGGACTATGCATTCAACCTCGCGGTCAGTCTCGATCACCTTCAGCGTCACAACAGTGCAATCGGGTATTACCAGCAGGCGCTCGAACACGCGGCCACCCGCACATTTCATTTCGATAAAACAACCACTCGTGATCGACTCGATTCACTGATAGCCGCCCGCAACAACTAGTTCGCTTTTACCCCCGGAAGTATTGATGTCCAGCCAGTTGCCGTTAGCGCCCCAAGATTCACCGATTGTAGAATTAATGCTGCAGCGCGGACTATTGACGAGTGATCAGTTGAGAATTGGCCTGACTGAGCAAGCGAATCGCGATGTGCCGCTGCAGCAGGTGCTGCTGTCTTTGGGGTTTGTCAGCAGTGCCCTGTTGCGTGATCTAAAAGGTGAAGTCAGTGGCGCGGGCAGTGTCGATTTAACCAGTGTGCTGCCCGATCTGCAGGCACTTGCGACACTCGATCGCGCCAGTGCTCTGCGGCACCGCTGTGTGCCGTTGTCGCTGGAGAATGATCGCTTTGTCGTGGCGATGGCCGATGTCGATGACCTCATTGCACTGGATCGACTGAGTTTGCTTGCCGGAGACGGCGTCGAGCTGGTGGCGCTGTACGCCGACGGCGATGAGATTCACGAGTGCATCGATCGTTTCTATGGTTTTGAACTCTCGATCGACGGCATTCTGGCAGAGATAGAAACCTCCACTCACGAAGTCGGTGTCGAGAGCACGGATGGCTATGGTCATCCGGTGGTGCGTCTGGTTGATGCGATTTTGTCTGATGCCGTCAAACACGCGGCCTCGGACATCCACTTCGAACCCGAGGCGGGATTTCTTCGGGTGCGCTATCGCATCGATGGTGTGTTGCATCAGATACGAAGCTTTCACAGTAACTGTCAGGCGGCGCTGACCGTCAGGCTCAAGGTGATGGCCGGAATGGATATCGCCGATAGCCGCGCACCACAGGATGGCAGACTCTCTTTGTCTATGGCGGGTCGGCAGATCGAATTGCGCGTGTCTACACTTCCGGTGGCCTTTGGTGAGAACATTGTGCTGCGAATACTGGATCGACAGCGAGGTATCGTGCCGCTGGAGAAACTGGGTCTGTCTGCAACGGCGCAACAGGCGATCAACCTGATGATCGCGCGACCCGAAGGCTTGATTCTGGTAACCGGACCGACTGGCAGTGGCAAAACCACAACCCTCTATTCGCTGTTGTCACGCATCAGTAGCGAGCAAATCAATATCATGACGATGGAGGATCCGGTCGAATACCCGATGCCGTTGCTGCGCCAGGCGTCACTCAACGAGCAGGCTGGGCTCGACTTTGCCAGCGGTATACGAGCCATGTTGCGGCAGGATCCCGATGTGATGCTGATCGGCGAGATTCGCGATGAAGACACCGCCGCGATGGCCTATCGTGCTGCTATGACAGGCCATCAGGTCTATTCGACACTGCATGCCAATTCGAGTATCGGTGCTCTGGCCCGGTTAAAAGACATAGGCGTAGATGCCAGTCTAATTGCCGGTAATACCATTGGAATTGTCTCGCAACGTCTGGTTCGAAAACTGTGTGAGCACTGCAGATGTGAAGCAACTGTGGATGGGACGACAGGATTTTTTGATAGCACCGTGAAAACCTTTGATGCGATCGGGTGCGAACAATGTCGCCATACAGGTTTTCGTGGCAGGGTGGTGCTGACCGAGGTGTTGAGAATGACGCCGGAGCTTGATCAATTGATCGCAGAGTCTGCATCGATACAGGCAATTCACGCCTGCGCAATCGACTCGGGTTTTATTTCCCTTGCGGATGATGCACTGCGCAGAGTCCGCGACGGCAGCACGTCGTTTGCAGAAGTGACGCGTGTGATCGACTTCACAAACCAAATCCCAATCATGGATTAGAGTTTTTACACACAGTTTGTGTGTAGTTTTGCGGTAGAAGTAACATGCGGCATTTTCAATACAGGGCGTTGGATCAAAAGGGCAGTATCGTCAGCGGCACGCTGGGAGCTGCAAACCACACTGATCTTAAAACCCGTCTCGCTCATCGCAAGCTGTCACTGCTCTCTTGCCGCCGGCTATGGCGCGCCTCTATTTCAACCAATCGCCGCGTCAAGCGCGGTGATCTGCTGGCCTTCACCTTTCATATTCAGCAATTGCTTGCCGCCGGTGTGCCGTTGCTGCAAGCGCTGGATGATCTGCGCAATAGTGCAACTAGTGCGCCGCTGAAAACAGCTATCGAAGCACTGCGCGAATCGATCGACGCGGGTCTTTGCCTCTCAGATGCCTGTCGTCAACAACCCGAGGTCTTCGATGCGCTCTATTGCAGCCTGATTGAAATCGGCGAGACCAGCGGACGCCTCAGTGAACTATTTGGCGAACTTGCAGAGCTTTTAAAGTGGCAGGACGAAACTGCGGCGGGTCTGCGCAAGGTAATGATCTATCCAGCCTTCGTCGCCGTGGTGCTGTTGGCGGTGATCCTGTTCGTTATGACGTTCCTGGTGCCGAGCCTGATCTCATTTGTTACATCCACCGGCTCCGAAATACCGTGGCATACGCGGTTGCTGATCGATACGTCCAACGTGATTGCAGCCAGCTGGATCTGGTTGCTACTGGCGATGATGGGTCTCGCGCTGGCAGTCCCTGTGGCTCTTGCCCGCATGCCGGCTCTGCATATGATAAAGGACAAATTTCTGCTGCAGCTGCCAATGCTTGGGGCCGTACTCTATCGAATCAGGATCGCGAGATTTTCCCGGTGTGCGGCGTTGATGTACGGTGCCGGCATTGGTCTGCCGGAAGTTTTGAAACTGGGTGCCGGTGTGGTCAACAGCCGGGTTATCGGTGGTGATTTGCTGATTGCGCGCAAGCGCGTATTCGAAGGTGTATCAGTGACCGACGCACTGCGTGAGAGCGGTCAGTTCACACCGCTGGTTATCAGTATGGTCGGGGTTGGCGAGACCACAGGAGCGTTGGACAACGCATTCAGACAAATCAGTTATTTCTATGATCGTCAGGCGCGCGATGCGATCGATCGGCTCGAGCAGTCGCTTGGTCCGTGCCTGATTGTGGTGGTCGGTGCCATCATGTTGTGGGTCGTGGTATCAGTGGTCGGTCCTATCTACGACCTCGTCTTCGATCTGCAGGGCAGTTAGCGGTGCGTCTGCTTCTGTCTATCGACCCGACCGGCCTGGCAGTCCATGGAGCAGGGCGCGGTGACGAACCCACCCGATTTGCCGCTGATACCGAAGGACAGATGCAATTTGGTCAATGGCTGGTGCCGAATTTAGCGGCGATCTTCTATGTCTCGATAGATCATCCACAAATCGAATGTCATCGTGAGAGTGCACCGCTTTTGAGATCGCGAGAGCGTCGGATTTATCTCCAATCAATGTGTCAGCGGCTGGCACCTCAAAGTGGCTTGATTGGCCTGCAAATCGGCGGCAACAGAAACGCTGGCGAAAAGCATGTGTTGGTAACCACGCTTGCCGACGACAGCATGGTTAAGCCCTGGCTTGAGATTTTGCAACGCCGGCGGGCGCTGGTCGCCGCGGTTTGTTTTCTTCCGGTGATCTTCGGGACGCTGCAGGGCCGGGCTGAGCGAAGCACACAGGTCGTGCTGATGATCAGCGCGGCGCCTTACGGTGGGTTTCGGCTTTCGTTGTATGGAAAGTCAGTGCTGCTGTTACATCGACATATCAACCCGGCAGACGATCTGATCGGCGAGATTGATAAAACCCTTCAGTATGCGGAGAAGAACGATTTACTAAACGCCACTGCCGTCAAGTTGCTGTTGATGAAGGCAGACCGATACGAAGTGTTTGACGTCACCGATCAGCGGATCAGTGATCCGGATCGGCAGTCGCTTGCGGCCTTTAATTTTAATGAAGAACTGTCTGACCGTCGTGTCGTTCAACTGGTGCATTCGATGCGGCACGCCGTGTGTTTGCGCGAAGAATTCAGCAGCCGACGCTACCACACAAGAAAGATTGCGCAACGTTTATGGCTTTCGACTGCCGTGGTCGCAATCTTTTGCTCGATGACGCTAGCGGCTAATGCAGGCCTGGGTGGCTACTATCAGAAGTTTGCAGACGTTGCCGATTCACACAGACGATACATCGACGGGCACGTGCCTGCAGATCTTGAGCTTGAACCTTCGGTTAAGACCAAAATAGCTATCGTCGAATTTGTCACCGCAGTGCAATCGGACGTTTCGGCCTCGGTACTACACAGTATTGAGTGGCTTTCTACCATTCTCCAGCAAGAGGCGAATATTCAGTTGCAGGCATTGCAGTGGATCGCTGCGAATTCGGATAGCGAGCATCACCGATTGATCGTGTCGGCCAGGATCGATGATCGGGTGACACAACTGGTTGATGGCGTCACGGTTGCCAACCAGCTGCTGAAGACACTGCGCAGCAGTAACGCCGCTCAGGTCGTTGTAAGCAGAGCGCCGTTCGGACTGGGGATCGATGTGGCTGAATCAGCTCGAGTGAGTGCCAACCTGTCAGATCGCGAATTTCGCATTGAACTGTTGTTTCGTGCGCTGTGGGACAGTGACAATGCAAACTGAATTAAAAATACCTGCTGCCGCTTTGGCTATAGCCGTTGCGATTAGCTGCGTCAGTGTAGTTTTAACACGGTCGCACTACAGCAATCTCGAGCACAAGTGGCGGCAAGTTAAACGATCCAACAAAAGCGAATCTGCGCGTCTCGTTACCGCACTAACCGATCGACAGGCTTTTGCCAAATACCAACCAGCCTATGCCTCGTTGTTGGATAATCATAGTCTTTTGGTGCACAACCGCATTGCTTTGCTGAGCTACCTGGCATGGTTGGGCAATGAGGTAGACCCGCTTGCTCACTCGTATTCAATTGGCGCTGCTGCGCCGATCGACGAGCCGCCGAGCAACCTGCCGCGGGGCATGGTGGCAGATATCGCGATCAACGCAGAATTTCTACACGGGGATCATCTGGCCGAATATCTGTGGCAGCTCGAACAACAGCGCATTGCTTTGCTCAGGGTGGTGGCTGTCGATGTTGCGCTGGGCGCAGACAATCAAGCTGCCGGTGATGGAAAAGCCCCACCGCTCGTGGCAAGGATCAAACTTCACTGGTACGCGCTGCCAACGACCAGCGCGAGCGGATAGCGTATGAACGGGAAACTCATATTTATGGCAGGGTTTTATTTGATCGGCACTATAGCCTGTGCGGATTCGTCTCCGGATCGCTTCGATACTGTTGCAGGGGAAAACCGATTGTTTTTCACTGCTGCACAGCGCACGTCGTTTGATCAGGCGCGCCAGGTACCAGAAGCGACACCGGCAGAAACCACGACCCCTGAGCCCGAAAAGACAGCACGGGTAACTCCGGTGCGATCAAAAATAGAAACAGTCAGGCAAGCGAGGCCTGCGTTGCTGAAACTCGAGGGCTATCTACTGGCTGCAGATCAGGTGTTGGCGATCTGGATCACAGGCCGTTCCTCAAGTGCTGTACAAAAACAATTGGTGCATGTCAATCGTCGGTCTACGCACCCCACTATAAGTTTAGATGCAACTGTCAGCACGGGTGTAGTTGAACTGCACGCGCTGGAGAGTCTGGCTGGCAAACTGGTGTTGGAGGTGCGCTGATGGTGGGGTCGAACAAGAAATCGCAGGGTGTGGTATTACTGATTATTCTGCTGATGATGACAACCGGCAGTGCTCTGGTGCTCGCCTACAATGTAGATACCAGCGGCGCGCGAGTGCGTTCGGTACAGGAATCGGGTGCCGCGCTGGCCGCTGCGCGTGAGGCGCTCATCGCCTTTGCCATCAACTACGCCGATAACTACGGTCACAATACTCGAGGTGGTCCCGGCCGCTTGCCGTGTCCTGCTACCGCTCGATTTAGTAGCCCGAAGACAACTTGCGGCGAGATCAATCTGGGATTTCTGCCAGCACTCTGGAAGCGCGACGGAAAAATTCTGCATATCGATTATCTCGAACGTTTTCTCGATCGGGATTTATGGTACTCGGTGGCGCCCGATTTTCGATTCAATCCGTCATTCAATTCACTAAGCGCCACCGAGGCCCGTCGATATCTGAGTGTCGATCATATTGATGATGTGGTCGCAGTGATGATCGATCCCGGTGAACCATTGCCTCATCAGCGCCAGCATCGGCCCGGTAGCGATGCCAGCGCGTATCTTGAAGGCGAAAACGCAGATGGCGACATGCACTTTAGCGTACATACGACTGGCAACGACCGGCTTGTCTGGATTACGGCTTCCCAGTTGATGCCATTGATTGAGCGGCGCGTATTAGGGGTCGCGCGCGACTGGCTGATCGAATACAAACAGCACTACGGCCGTTATCCCTACGCCAGCGACATTGGAGACGCTGCCAATGCCTGCGTCAATGGCAGGACGCGGGGCCTGTTGTCGATGACCGCTGGCGATTGTGATGGCCCATCGTTTGGGCAATTTATCTCCGACACGGTGCCGCACGGCCGGGCAATCGGCCAGACATGGTTTGTGACTAATCGGTGGCACAGCCAGATTTTTTATCGAGTGGATAGTGATTGTGCCGGTGCCACTGCGCTGAGTGCCTGTGATGGGGTGCTCGACGGCCCCCATCGATTACAAGTTGGATCTCAACCGGCAGAGCTGCTGTTGATTTCAACCGGTGCGCCGATCAACAGTGTGGCGCGCGGCTCCATGCAGGTTCGGGAATCGTCGAGTGATCTCATCGAATATCTGGACACGCCTGAACTGCTGGATGCGATCGACCACTATCCACTGACGCGACCTGGCGAACAGTCGAATGATCAAATACTGTTCGTGGCGCAGCCGCCGCTATGAATAGCGGACGAGTCAACGATCAACGCGGATTCTCGTTGTTGGAAGTGGGAATCGTGTTGATCATCATGGCCGCTCTGATGGGCTCGATATTGCGACCTTTTGGCGCACGCATGGTCGAGCGGCAGAGAGTACAAACGTATTCGCAACTGCAAACCGTTCGCGACGCAGTTCTCGGTTTCGCTGCAGCGCGCCATCGACTGCCGTGCCCGGCTGTTGCCGGCTCCGAGTCAGCATCTGCTGCGGGGGAGTGCATCACGTTCTCCGGTTTCGTGCCGGCCGCGACCCTGGGGCTTGCCGGTCGGTTTTCAGATGATGGTCTGTTGCTCGACAGTTGGGGAAATCCCCTGCGCTATGCGATCAGCACAGCAGACACCGACGCCGATGGTCAGGCCGACTTCACAACGGCACTGGAGATGCAAGAGATTGGGATGGCGGCGCTGGCACCTGATCTGCGGGTCTGTGCGAGCGGCAGCTGCGACAGCGAGCGCGCCAATCAGGTGGTCGCCGTCATCTACTCGACGGGTCGGCAGGCCGGCCGGGCACCGTCGCC